>DAOMZC010000714.1:0-3944 GCA_035437965.1 Pseudomonadota bacterium | reverse complement strand
TTGGTGGCCTGAGAGGCGGCGGCAAAGGCCAGGCCGCAGAGCGCGGCCAGGGCGCGATCACAGGTGGCGGCGGCTAAACGGGCCAGCCGCTGATTTCGTCGACCTCCCAGCACGGGCCGAACTGACGCAGCTGCGCAAGCCCCTGGTGAATCAAGTGACGGCCGGCGGCACCGGACTTGGCGCGCCCGCGCCAGCACAGCGACAGCGCCGCGGTGGGACCCATCTGATAAGGCCCCGCCAGGCTGTGCGCGCGGCCAAACAGCCAGGCGGCAAGTCGGGCTCGTCCCTGCATAAGGGCGAGCCGACCCTCCTGCAGACATAGCTCCGCCCGGCCGTGCGGCGAGCGCAGAGCGAAGCTACGGAGGATTCCGATGGCGGGACGGCAGAGGGCGGCGGCGGCTCGACGCTCGCCATCGGTGCGCGCCCGCTCTAGCAGCAGCAGCGCGCTCTCCCCGAGGATGCGGTAGCTGTCTACGCCCAATAGAATATTGATGGGCTCCTGCTGACATCCCCGGATGGCCTGCTCCAGCTGGTGGTGAGCCTCGCCCGTGCGGCCCACCCTGGCGAGGTAAAGAGCCCGCGCGCCGGCTGCCATGCAAGCCAGATCTTTTGGCAGCTGGAGCTGGTCGTCAAACAGATAAGCGCGGGCTTCCGCGATCTGACCGTAGCAGAGATGGGTAAGACCGAGCATCACTCTGCCATAGTGATGCCAGCGCACTTCTGCCGCGGACTGCCCCAGGGCGAACAGGCGCCTGGCGCACTGCAGGGACGCCGCGTAATCGCCCAGATAGACAGTCGTGCGGACCAGATAGCTAAGTACCTGCCGCTGGGTGATCGTGTCCGCGAGGTCATCCGCCAATGCCAGCGCCTGGTTTAACAGCGAGCGCGCCGCTTGTTGCTTGCCCTGATAGTGATAGATGGCGCCGCCCGTTCGACTGATGAGCAGTCGCATCTTTGTATCGGTAATCTGCGGCAGCGCGGCCACCAGCGCATCCAGCTGGCCCTCCGCGGTCCGCGGCAGCGGAGACAGCGACAGCAAGAGCTCAAGGCCGAGCCGGAAGGGGAAGCTGCGCTGCAGCTCGGGGTGCCTATCGCCCAGGTTGGCAAGGTAGAGAATTGAGTAGAGTGCGCCTTCCGCGCGACCCAGGTAGCCGCTCATGTCGATGTTCAGGATATGCAGCCAGGTCTCATCCTTCATAAGCTGCACCTCCTGGCTGGTCAGGGGCGGCGATGCGGTCGGTGGGCGCCACTTGCGCAACAGCTGGATGCCAGCCTGCTGCACAAGCGCCCAGCGAATCGCCGGCTGGCCGTCCGGCACCGGCCGCCCCAGCATCGCCAGCGCCTGCGCCGCCGCGGCCAGACCCGCTTCAAACTGCGACAGTCCGTAATAGGTCTCGGCCAGCATCTTTTGGACAGGCGCCCGATCCAGCGCCGATACTCCTAGCCGATTCTGTAGGACGCTTGCCTTCTGCAGGAACGACAGCGCCTCGGCGAGCGCGCCGCGGCGGAGGGCCCCCTCACCCGCGGCCACAGCGTAGGTGGCTGCCTTGGGCAGGTGGGCGGCCTGCTCGTAGTGAAATGCCAGGGTCGCGGCAGCCTCTGCCGGCTGCACGTGGATGCGCTCGAGCGCCTCGGCTACCTGCAGATGCAGTGAGCGCTGCTGCGCTTGGGGAATATCGGCAAGCAGGCGCTCGCGCAGCTTGTCATGGCAGAATCGCCAGGACGGCTGATGCACCTCCAGTACGCCCGCAGCAGCGCAGGCGCGCAGCCAGTCTTCCACGTTGGCATCAAAGGTCCGCAGCAGCTCTACCGAGACCTGCCGTCCGGCGATCGCTGCACACTGGAGCAGCGGCTGCCCCCAGGGCGGCACGCGCGCCAGGCGCCGCCTCAGTACGGCGTCCATCCCACCGGTGAGGATCCCCTGCGGCAGCGGCGCCTCGCCTACCGCCTCGAGCGAGCCGGCCTCCTCGGCCACCGCCCGCATCGCCTCGGTGATGAAAAAGGAATTGCCCTCGCTCTCGGCGCTCAGCCAATCGAGGAAGTGAGCGCTCGCCCTGCCTTCGCCCAGAATCGATGCGCTAAGGCGAGCCATGTCGTCGCGCTGCAAGCGGGAGAGCTGGATCAGCTGACTGCCCGGAAGCTCGCCGGGCAGCTCCGGACGCTCCTCGCTGCGGTAGGTACCGACGAGCAGCAGCGGCCAGTCCGCCAGCTGTCCGCTGAGCTGACGCAGCACTTCGAGGCTATCCGGACCGGCCCAGTGCAGATCCTCAAGCAAGAGGAGGGTGGGCCGCTGGCAGCCGAGCAGGGTAGACTTGATGGCTCCCATGAGGCGCTGGCGAGCAGCCTGGGTATCGATCTCGGCCGGGTCCAGGATTTCGCGCTGTAGCAGCGTCGGCAGGTCGGCGATGATTCCCTTGAGCACGCTGGCTGTAGGCGGCGCCGGAGGATCATAAAGACAGAGCCGCCGCAGCGCATCGGCAAACACGCCGAGATCGGTGTTTCCATCGCTGCTTGCCTGCACCTGCAGCACACAGGCGCCCTCGACCAGCGCCAGGGTGCGCAGCTCGTCTATAAGGCGCGACTTGCCGATGCCGCTCTCACCCGCCAGGAGGATGAGCTGACCGCGGCCGCGCAGCGCTGCTTGCAGCGCGGTCGTCAGGACCGCCAGCTCGGCGTCACGACCGACAAACTCGGCCGAGCCGAGGACGCAGTCGCGCAGCTCTGCGCTCTCGGCGGGCGGTGGGATTCCGACTGACTCGGCCAGCGCGCGCGCCGCGGCCAGGGCGGTGGCAAAGCGGTCCGCCGGCTCTGGGGCCAGCAGCTGGCGGAGCACGGCTTGCAGCGGCAGCGGCAAGCTGGCGTCGTCGACCGGCGGCGTGGACCGCAGCGCTTCCGCAACCAGCCCGGTCGCGTCCGTGGCGTCAAACAGCGAGCGTCCGGCAAGCAGCTCGAAAGCCAGCACGCCAAAGGAGTACAGGTCCGCTTGCGGCGTCACCTGGTGTCCGCGCAGGACCTCAGGCGCAATATAACCCAGGGTGCCGGAGATCTCCTCCGGAGCCAGCCGCTGCCGCTTGCGCAGCTGCGCCAGGCCGAAGTCGAGCAGCTTGACCCGGGGTCCCGCCGCGGTCTGCACACACAGAATGTTGGCCGGCTTCAGATCGCGGTGCAGCACCCCCCGGCGATGCAGGTACGACAGCGCCTGCAGGACCTGAAGCAGCAAGCCAAGCTTCGTCGGCAGCGGGCGAGCACCGCTTACCGCGTGCAGGCTCTGCGCCTGCGCCAGCACCTCCATTGTGAAGTAGGGCTGCCCATCTTCGGCAAACCCGTAGTCAAGGACGCTCACGATGTTGGGATGGCGTAGCGAGGCGAGCGTGTGGAACTCGTTGGCCAGCGCCAGGCGCAGCTCGATCAGCCGATCCTGGCTCATAGCCTCTTCACTTTGCACCACGACTACCGGCTCGCCCCCTGGGGCCGCTCGGATCTCGGGGTTCGTCTCTCGTTTCGCCTCTGTGGCGAGACTATCCACGGTTGGCAGTCCGGCCCTGCTCGCCCGGACCGTCGGCGCGCTGCCCTTGACGGTTGGCAAGTTGACGCGCTTTAGCGCAACCTGCCGATTCATCAGGCGGTCCTGCACGAGGTAAACGGCTCCCATGCCGCCCTGGCCGAGGGCCCCCAGCACCGCATAGCGCTTGCCCAGGGTCTCCACTTGGAAATCGGACATCTTGGTGACTGCATTATACACTGCACGACTCTGTCTCGCTCGCAGAAGCGGCACAGCGTGGCGGAGCCGAAGTGCCGTGGCTGGAGCGATAGATGCTCGCGCTGCCGGCCGGCTGATTTTCCGTCCAAAATCAACCTCAGCCCGCACTTCTGTCCGCAACTCTCTCCGACGGCCTGCGGACAGTTTCCCCTGGTCTCCCACTCGGGAGCGACTCTCCCGAGCG
>DAOMZC010000713.1:0-3947 GCA_035437965.1 Pseudomonadota bacterium | reverse complement strand
CTCGGCTCTCGACCTCAAGGAGGTAGCGCCGCGCCAGCTCGCGGGTCGGCTGGTGGCTCGCCCGCATCTTGCGCCGGCCGTCCGCGTCTTTGTAGCGGACGTAGTAGCCGATGAACCTTCCGCTGCGCACAAGCCGGATGATATCGCCCATGACCAGAGCTCCCCGGCGGCGATCTTACCACGGGGCGTCATCCCGCGGTCATCCACCAGCGCGGCGCCGGTCCTCGACGGTGACGGGCGAGCACCGCGGCTCCCGGCGGCGCCAAGGTGGCGCAAGGTCCTGATAAGACTCAGCTTGCGGCGGAGGTAGGAGAGTAGAAGTCGTACTCACTCACCAGGGTCTTGGTGCCGGGGTAGTGCTGGCTCACCCACTCGCGCATGCGCGGCAGCAGGCGAATCTGCGCGTTGATGAAGGACGGATCGGTGTAGCTCGGGTCCCACAGCGAGCGGGTCACCGCCGGCGGATTTCCGCCCTGCGGGTAGTAGTGCAGATCCAGATAGTGGAGGATGCGCTTGCCCTTCTGCTGCTCGTAGGCCCGGGCCTGGTCGAGCAGCCAGGCGGTCAGCTCCTGCCCGCCGTGCTTGGCGCGGTCGGGCGAGGTGGCGCTGCACCCCTTGGAGATGTCGTCGGCGTCCGAGCACAGGTAGTTCGGCCAGCCCCACTCGGCGGGCCCGGCGATCTCGGCGGTCGGATCGGCCTGCAGGATCGCCTCGGCGTGATCGCGCATTCTCTGCCACAGCTCGTCGTAGCCAAGGCGGGTGGTGCGGATGTCGCGGTGGGTCGAGCTCCACAGGTTCGGCTCGTTGTCCAGGGCGTAGATGCGGCGGCCCTGCGACGGACCAAACCGCGCGGTCAGGTACGTCACCCAGTCGGTCGTCCACTTCGTATCCACCGCCAGGCTGGTGGTCGTCGGCGCCGGCGGGGTCAGGTTCTTGCCGGCGAGCTGGCCGTTGCCGCAGCCGGAGTCGAAGGGGTCAAACTGATCCTGGGCGGCGATTGCGGACCGGGGAAAGCCGCACACGAACGGGTGGGCGTAGGCCGGCGGACCCTTGGCGACCCAGCCGATCGTCGGGATGGTGAACAGGGTGTCCAGGGACATGGCGGCGGCGCTGGACAGAAACTGGTTGGCGCCGCTCTGTCCTTTGGGGTCTGTGGGAGCGGGGCTGCAGTAGTTGCTGCCGGCGCTCCAGCAGCCGGCGACGTTCTCGAAGAAGTAGTCCGCCGCCGAGTTGCTCACGTCGATCTGGTAGTTGTAGCGCGAGGTGGTGTTGCCGCCCCAGCGCGTGAAGGCGATGCGGGCGGCCTGGACCTGCTCCGCCGCCGCGTAGTTCATTCCATAGATCCGCGGTGAGATGAGGTGCACGTCCGCGGCCGGGTCGAGGTTGACGGTGACCTGCGCCGTCGCGGCGGCAGGAACAAGGAGCACAACGAGGCCGAAGGTGGTACGCAACATACCCTGGATCATAGCCGCGGAAGGGGCGCGTGGGAACCGCCCTTGCGCGTCGGTGGCGCGCGGTCGGAATCGCTCGTATTCCTGTCTGCTTACCGGGCCGCCGCGGCCGACACCGCTGGCGCGCCTTCGTTCTCTCCCGCCGGCGCCCGTGCTAAACAGCAGCCGAGCTGGCAATCCCAAGGAGAACCCGATGACACATGGCTTTTGTTGGTACGAGCTGAGGACTACGGACGTGGGCGCCGCGCGGCGCTTCTACGCCTCGGTGCTGGAGCCGGGCGGCGCCGCTCAGCCGTGCCCGGGGGACCGCCGCTGCGAGCGCCGGCTGCACGGTGAGCTCACGCAGCTGCCCGAGCGCGCCGCCGCGCAAGGGGCGCCGTCGCACTGGCTTGGCCACATCGGCGTTGCGGACGTGGACGAGGCGGCGCGGCGGCTGGTCGCGCGTGGCGCCGTACAGCTTGGACCGACGCGGCGGGCCGCCGCTCGACCCGCTTCGGCAATCCTGCGCGATCCGCTCGGCGCCATCGTCGCGCTCAGCGAGCGTCCAGTCCCCGCCACCGCCACCGGCATCCACTGGCACGAGCTGTACAGCCAGGATCCCGAGCGGGAAGCGGCGATTTATGGCGAGCTTTTCGGCTTGCAGAAGACCCAGGTGCTGGAGCTCGGGGGCGAGTTCGGCGCCTATCAGATGTTCCGCTGGGACTCTGCCGGACCGAGTCGCGGCGGGATGCTCAGCATCGCTCGGCTGCCGCACGTTCACCCGCAGTGGCTGTACTACTTCGGCGTCCCGGATCTGTACGGCGCGGTCAGCCGGGCCTGCGCCGGCGGCGCGACGCTGATAAACGGCCCCCTGGTCAGCCCGGGCGGCCGCCGCATCGCCACCTTCGATGACCCGCAGGGAGCCTCGTTCGCCCTGCAAGAGTCGGCGGCGCCGCCGGCGTGCGTGGTCTGCCTGGGCGCCACCGAGCCGCCGGCTACAGGAACTGCGCCGCTTTGACGAACGCCTCGGCGTCGGGCCCAAAGCCGGCGACGAGCAGCAAGGCGCCGGTCAGGCGATTGACCACGACCTTGCCGATGCCGGTCCGGTGGCTCTTGGGGTGGGTGAGCTTCAGCCGGCGGCCCGGGTTGCCCTGCCCGTCCTTGAGCGGCTTGCCGTCACTGACCTCGAGGCCGAGCGGCTGGAAGCCCTGCTTCTCGGCGGCGGCGAGCAGCCCCGGGAGCAGATCCGTCGGCGGCGTGTTCTGGGTCTTTCCCACCATCGCCGCGACGTAGTACATGACGCCGGCATCCAGGCCGCCCAGCGTCTCGTAGCGCGCGACCACCCGCGTCGGCACTCCCTTCTGCGTCTCGGCCTGCGGCGCGCCGGGAAACCGGGCCTTGTAAAGTCCGTCCGGCGCCTCGTAGTCGACCCAGGCCGCGCCCTTCTTGCTCGCCGCCGGCGCCGCGCCCTTGCCGGCCGCCGGCGCCCCCCCGAAGAGGCCGGCGCTGCCGAGCACGCACCCGACCACGCAGCAGCGGACACCCCACGGAGCACGACGGGTCTTCATCCAGCCATCATAAGCCACGCGAGCAGCGGAAAGAAGGTCCTTACCGAGCGGACTTCTGCTCACCGCGCCCCACACGCCGCGCCCCGCGGCAGCAGCGCTGCGCGACGGCAAAAGCTCCATCGGCTCGGCCTCCCTAGGGTGCCGCTCAGCTTGTCGAGCCGGGATGGCTCTATATACTGCCGCGGATGCAACAGCGACCGCCGTTCTTCATCACCTGCCTCGCTGCCCTCTGTCTCGCCGCCGGCTGTACCCACTCGCCCGATGATGACGCCGCGCCCACCGCCTCGGCGATCAAGCACCTGGTCGTCATCGTCCAGGAGAACCATACGTTCGACAACTACTTCGGCCGCTACTGCACCGCGGCGCCGGGCAGCCAGCCGAGCTGCCAGACCGGCCCCGCGTGCTGCGAGGCCGCCCCGACCGCCGACCCCGGCACCGGCAGCCCGCCGGCGCTCCTGACCGACGTGGAAAACGCGACCTTCAGTCCCAACCACTACAAGGACTGCGAGCTGGCCGAGATCAACGGCGGCAAGATGGACGGCTTCGTGTCCAACAAGCTGTGCGGCCACCCGCGAAACTTTGCCATCGCCCCGCCCGAGGTCGCCCGGCCCTACTGGCAGCTGGCCGCGAGCTCGGCCCTGGGCGACCACTACTTCCAGCCGGTGGCCGGCGCCTCATCGGCCAACGACATGTACCTGGCACGCGCGCGCTTCGTGTTCACCGACAACCAGGTCGGCCCCGACTCGATCGGCGCCCGCTGCGGCTTCACCGCCGAGCGGCAGGTGTACTCCGACCCAACCATCGGCGACCTGCTGGTCGCAGGCGGCGTGACCTGGGCCGTCTACGCCGAAGGCTACGACGACATGGCGGCGGCCAACCAGCAGGGCAAGTGTCCCCCCGCCCCCGCCGACTGCGTGTTCGGCGTCGGCATCTATCCCTGCGTCTACGA
>DAOMZC010000712.1:0-3948 GCA_035437965.1 Pseudomonadota bacterium | reverse complement strand
AGCTTCACCTCGGCGGGGAGCGCCCGCGCCTCGGACAGGAGCGACAAGCGCACCAGCAGCTCGGCGCCGCGCGCAGCCTGGGCGGGGACCTGCAGCGCCCGCTGCACCGGCTGGCGGCCGAGGTCGACCGTCAGCTCGCCGTGTGCCGGGTCGCGCAGGTTGTCTCCCGCGTAGTCGGCCACCACCGTGTAGCTGCCGGTCGGCAGCTCGCCAAACGGGACGGCGGCGCGTCCGTCCTGCCCGGTCTTCACTGTGTGGCGCCCGAGCTCGCCGTCGGGACCGCTCAGGCGCAGCCGGACGCTCTGCTCAGCGAACATGCGCGCCGGATCGGCGCCGGGGCTCTTGGCGTCGCCCGCCTCCCCGGTAGCGCTGTCGCCAGGCTCGGCGTCCGACCGCGCGTGCCCGTCGTCCAGCTGGACCTGGACCGTGAGCTGGAAGCGGCCGCCGCCGGTCGCCGCGCGCTCGCTCTCGCGCAGGCGCAGCTGGCTGCGTCCGCGCACTTGGATCACCAGGGTCTCGTCCGCCCGCGCGGCGCCGGAGAGCTGCGCCGCGACAAGGCCAAGGCCAAGGCCCACCATCAGGGTGCCGAGGCGCAGCGTACCTCGCCGCCCCGGGCCGCGGCCCGCGGGAGTGCTGCGGCTCTCCACCCGCGCCTTGCTCATGACAGGGTCCAGTATACGGGACCAGCGCGGCGCCGCGCACCTGCGCTGTCCGGCCGAGAGCCCGCCGCGACCACCAGCCTTCTGGCGTCCGCCGCGGCCAGCTGTACACTCGCCCCCGGCGCGCGCAAGCCGCGAGAAACCCAAGCCCGCAGCCCAGGCGCAAAGGATCAAAAAGGATCAGACGATGGCCAGCTATGTGACTACGTTCGACGACGCGGACAAGAAGGTTCACCTCGCCGAGATCTCCACCGAGCCGCCCAAGGACGTGACCCGCGAGTCCGCCGGCCTGCAGTTCAGCCAGTTCGGCGCCGAGCTCTTCGAGCTGCAGGATCTGCTGTGGGGCGCGCGCACCCACAGCGTGCTCATCGTCCTTCAGGGCATGGACGGCGCGGGCAAGGACGGCGCGATCAAGCACGTGGCCGGCTACCTGAACCCGCGCGGGGTGAGCGTGACCTCCTTCGGCATCCCGACCCGCGAAGAGCTGGAGCATGACTTCCTGTGGCGCGTGCACCAGCGCACCCCGCGCAAGGGCGAGTGGACGCTGTTTAACCGCTCGCACTACGAGGACGTACTGGTGGTGCGGGTGGAGAACCTGATTCCCGAGGCGCAGTGGAAGCAGCGCTACGGCCACATCCGCGACTTCGAGGAGCTTTTATCCGAGCACGACACCATCATCTTCAAGTTCTTCCTGCACATAAGTAAGGACGAGCAGAAGGAGCGCCTGCTGGAGCGCGAGCAGGACGAGCACGCGGCCTGGAAGCTCAACGCCGGCGACTGGAAGACGCGGCAGAAGTGGGACGAGTACCGCGACGCCTACCAGGACGCCATCCGCCGCTGCGCCACCCCGAGCGCGCCCTGGCACATCGTGCCCGCCGACTCCAAGTGGTTCCGCAACCTCGCCATCGCCGCGACCATCGTCGAGAAGCTGCGACCGTACAAAAAGATCTGGCGCCAGCGGCTTGACGAGCTGGGCGAGCGGGCGCGGGTCGAGCTCGCGGCCTACCGGACGGCCGGCGGCCGCTAGGCGTGGCGTCGACGCAGAGGGCGATGGCGAGCGCGGTCTTTCTGGGCCTCTTAAGCCTGGGTGCGCTCGGTTCCGGCTGCGCCCAGCGGGCCAGCCTGCGCGGCGGCGGCGCCCCCGATCCGCCGCCGGACAGCGAGCTTGGCGAGCGCGCCGACGACACGGTCGACTTCCTCAACCTGCTGGCGCGCCGGCAGCTTCACGATCTGAAGAAAGAGCAGTGGAACGTCTACGGCCAGCTCACCTGGATCTCCAGCTTCAAGCTGCCGTTCGTCGCCCCGTACACCAACCTGAACGGCAGCACGCAGTCGCTGCGCCCGGACTTCGAGCACAGCTTCACCGACAGCTTCACCGTCTACCTGGCCGCGGCGCTGTGGCGCGGCGCCGAGGTCTACTTCGTACCCGAGGTCGTCTCGAACCAGGCGCTGTCGGGGCTCTACGGCCTGGGCGGCGTCATCCAGAACTTCGAGCTGCAGAAGCAGGGCTCGCAGCTGCCCACCCTCTACAGCTCGCGGCTGCTGTTCCGCCAGACCTTGGACCTCGGCGGCGAGCGGGTTGTCAAGACCTCGGAGCCGATGCAGCTCGGCACGGTGGTGCGCAGCCGTCGGCTGGTGCTCACCATCGGCAACTTCAGCCTGCTCGATTTCTTCGACAAGAACTCGTTTGCAAGCGACCTGCGGCGGCAGTTCTTCAACATGGCGTTTCTGACCTACGCCGCGTACGACTTCGCCGCCGACGCGCGCGGCTACACCTGGGGCGGCGTGCTCGAGCTGTACCTGGACGACTGGGCGCTGCGCCTGGGCCGCGGCGTGGTGCCGGTCAACCCGAACCAGCTGCCGCTCGACGGGCGGTTCTGGCAGTACTACGGCGACCAGCTGGAGCTCGAGCACGTCCACAAGCTGCGCGGCCGGCCCGGCGCGGTGCGCATCCTCGGCTACCGCAACCACGAAAACCTCGGCCGCTTCGACGAGGCGGTGGCCGCCTACGCCGCCGACCCGGGGCGCAACGCCGCCGCCTGCACCGGCTTCAGCTACGGCTCGCGCAACGCGATGGCGCCGGACCTGTGCTGGGTGCGCCGGCCCGACGTGAAGCTGGGCATCGGCATCAACCTCGAACAGACTGTCTTTGCCGACATTGGCCTGTTCCTGCGCGCCATGTACTCCGACGGCCAGACCGAGGCCTATTCCTTCACTTCGACCGATGCTTCGCTGTCGCTCGGCGTGCTCGCGCGGCTCGCTGTGGCGCCGCGCCAAGGACTACACGGGGGTGGGGTACGGAGTCGGCTGGCTGTCGCCGAGCCACGCGAGCTACCTCGCCCAGGGCGGCGTCGACGGCTTCATCGGCGACGGCCGCCTCACCCAGGCGCCCGAGAGCGTCTTGGAGATCTTCTACGGCCTCAACCTGCTGAGCTCAATCTGGGCCTCGGCCGACTACCAGCACATCGCGAACCCGGCCTACAACGCGGATCGCGGCCCGGTGAACATCTTCGGGGCCCGGCTGCACGCCGAGTTCTGAGCGGCTACAGAGGGCTACAGAAGTCTACAGAAGGCTACAGAATAAGCCTTGACGATTACACTTTCAGCCTGGCGACCGGGCGGCCGGCGCGGACGCGGCAGCGGATGCGGCCGGCCGGGGCGCCACCTCCGACGAGCAGCGGCGAAATTGTTGCTTGATGTGGCTTGGATGAAGCGGCGCGGGCGAGTAGTATCCGACTAACTTCCTTCAGGGTTCGATTATGCAGCAGTCCGACGCATCGACGAGTAAGGACAAGGTCGCCCCGGTCGCCAGCCCGCCGGGCGAGGAAGGTCCGGCCTCTCCGCCGCTGTTCCGCATCGGTGTCGCCAAAGAGATCTACCCGGGCGAGCGCCGCGTCGCCGCGACCCCGGCCACCGTCCACCAGCTGCGCAAGCTGGGCGTCGAGGTGCTGGTCCAATCGGGCGCCGGCGAGGGCGCGAGCATCCTCGACGCCGAGTACGCCGAGGCCGGCGCGCAGGTCGTGCCCACCGCGGCGGCGCTCCATCAGGCCGCCGACCTCCTCATCAAGGTGCGGGCGCCGATGGCGCTTGCCGAGGACGCCGCCCTGCCGCGACCGCTGGGCAGCGGGCGGGCCGCCGCGCACGAGGTCGAGCTGCTCAAGGAAGGGGCGCGCCTCGTCTCGTTCATCTGGCCGGCGCAGAACCCGGACCTCCTGGAGCTCATGGCCGGCCGCAAGGCGACGGTGCTGGCGATGGAGCCGCCGGGGTTGCTGACGAGCACGCTGTAGTC
>DAOMZC010000711.1:0-3949 GCA_035437965.1 Pseudomonadota bacterium | reverse complement strand
GAGGCGGCGTGGAGTGAACGGTGCCACATTCCTGCTGACAGGGCGCCTCCTTGACCGATCGGTCAACTGGGGCCGGTACGCTCGCCGCGATGGCCGTGATCACCTTCGACGTCACCGACGATCTCTCCGGCGAGGGTGGGCTCCGAATCGAGGCCGACGCCTACGGCGACCCGTCGGCTCGACCGGTCCTCCTGCTCCACGGTGGTGGCCAGACCCGGCACTCCTGGGGTTCGCCGGCGGCGACCCTGGCGGCAGCCGGGGCGACGCCGCCGGCGCCGGACGAGGCAGTGGCGCTGCGCCGGGTCACCGCCGAGCTCTCCATCCCCATCTTGCGAGCCGCCGAGTCAGCCTGGCCCTACGTGCAGGCCATCGCGGTCGGCGCGGTGCGCCTGCGCCTGGCCTGCGCCTGGCCGCTGCTGCTGGCGCTGGAGACGCTGACGGCGCTGCAAAAGGCCAGCTCGCCGATCCTCGCGCCCGGCCGACCGGTCAAGGTGACGCGCGGCCAGGTCTACGCGCTGATCGCCCGCTCGACGTACGCGGCGCTGCGCGACCGCAGGGGCGGCGGGCGGCTCGATCGCCTGTTCGCCGACACGCTGGCCGCGGCGCAGCTCCCACCCGAGCCGGCTGGTCGCTAGCGGCCAATGCCCTCCCGCCGGCCAGTCATTGATAGTAGAACTGCGTGTCACATGGACGATGCTTGTTTCGCGGGGGCGGACTCACGGGGTGAGACCACGGACCATCACCATCAACCCATGGCCACGGCCACGGCCATGGGAGCACGGCGGGCGATGCGAGCGACGCGCGCCGTCCTCACCGCCGGCTGGCTGCTGGCAGCGCCGCTGCTCATGGCGGGACCGGCGACCGCGGCACCGGCGAGCAGCGACAGTCCCCTCACCCTGACCGAGGCAATCGATCTGGCCCTGCGAGAGAACCCGCAGGCGGTCGCCGCGCACGCCACCGCCGAGGCCGCGCAGGCCCGCATCGGCACCGCGCGCAGCCCCTGGCTGCCGCAGCTGAACAGCGTCACCACGACCAGCGGCAACTACAGCTTCCAGACCGGCGCCAACCCGAACAACCAGTCGGTGCAGACGCTGCGCTACAGCTCGCAGCTGCAGTTCAGTCAGCTGGTCTACGACTTCGGCCGCACCGGCGGCAACATCGACGCCGCCAAGGCCGCCGCGCGCGCCTCGGCAAGCGACGACCAGGCGGTGCAGACGCAGCTCGCGCTGAGCGCGGCGACCAGCTTCTACGCGACGCTGCAGGCCGAGGCGCTGCTCGAGGTCGGACAGCGCAACCTCGACCAGCAGCGACAGCGCCTGGCCCAGGCCGAGAGCTTCTTCAAGATCGGCACCAAGCCCGAGATCGACGTCCTCATCGCCCGCACCGCCGTCGCGCAGGCCGAGCTGCAGCTGCTCCAGTCGCGCACCAGCGTCGGCGTGGCGCGCACCCAGCTCGTCCAGGCGCTCGGGGTGCCCGAGTCGGAGTGGGGCTTCTGGCTTGCCCGTCGGCTGTCGCAGGCCGTCGCGCCGCCGCTCGACAACGAGCCCGCCGGCCTCGGCCCGGGCGGCTCGGTGCCGGTGAGCGAGCCGCTCATCGACGAGGTGCTGCGCGATCGCCCCGACTACCGCGCCCTGCAGGAGCGCCTGACCCAGGCCGAGCAGCAGGTGCGAGCGACCCGCGGCAGCTACTTTCCGCAGCTGTCGATCGGCGTCAACGCCGGGGTGAGCGGCCTGGTCAACACCCTCGAGATCCCCAACACCTCGACGAGCACCGGCCTGGCGCAGCCGACCCACGGCGAGCCGCTGTGGGCGATAAGCGGATTGGCGACGCTGACCTGGCCGCTGCTGAGCGGGCTGGCGACCTACTACGCGGTGCGCGAGGCCGAGGCCAACGTGCGGGTGGTCAAGGCCAACCTCGACGCGCTGCGCCTGCAGGTGCGCAGCGTGCTGGCGCAGGCGCTCATCCAGGTGGTGACCGCGCGCGAGACGGTCACCGCCGCGGAGTCGGTGGTCAAGCAGGCCGAGCTGCAGCTGCAGACGGCCAGCGGCCGCTACCGCGCCGGCGTCGGCAACGCCATCGAGCTCGGCGACGCCCAGGTGTCGGCGACGACGGCGCGCGGGCAGAAGGTGCAGGCCGATTTCGCGCTGGCGATGGCGCGCGCGACGTTGCTATGGAACCTCGGCCGGCTGGTGACGACCGAGACGCAGAAGCCGAGCGCGCCCGCCCGGGCGCTGGCAAGTGAGCAAAGACGATGACTGCGGAAGCGGGAAAAAAGGGCAAGGCCCTTGGCTGGGTGGTCCTGGGTCTTCTGGTGGTGGGTTCGGCGCTGGCGGTGTACCGGCTGGTCCTTTACAAGCCGCCGGGGCCCAAGTGGGTGACGGCGAAGGTGACGCGCGGCGAGGTCGCCCAGATCGTCAGCGCCACCGGCACCCTGAACCCGGTGGTGCTGTCGCCGGTGGGGGCCCAGGTCTCGGGCATCGTGTGGAAGATCCACGCCGACTTCAACTCGCCGGTGAAGAAGGGGCAGCTCTTGGTCGAGCTCGACCCGGCGCTGTTTCAGTCGGCGGTGCGCCGCGAGGAGGCCAACGTGGCGGCGGCGCAGGCGGCGGTCCTCAAGGCGCAGGCCGACGCCCGTAACGCCACCATCGCGGCGACCCGGGCGCGCGCCCTGGCGGAGAAGAACTACATCGCGCTGGCCGACCGCGACACCGCCGTCGCCCAGGAGCAGAGCGCCCGCGCGGGGCTGGCCGGGGCCGAGGCCGGGGTCAAGCAGGCGCAGGCGACGCTGGAGAAGGTGAAGCTCGATCTGAAAAACTCGGTCGTGCTGTCGCCGGTCGACGGGGTGGTGATCGCCCGCAACGTCGAGCTCGGGCAGGCGGTCGTCGCCTCGTTCCAGGCCCCGAACCTGTTTACCATCGCCGAGGACCTGAGCAAGATGCAGGTGCTGGCCAACGTCGACGAGGCGGACATCGGCTTCGTCAAGGTCGGGGCGACGGCGCAGTTTACCGTCGACTCGTACCGCAACCGGCGTTTCACGGCCAAGGTCGCCCAGGTGCGCAACGCGCCGCAGACGGTGCAGAACGTCGTCACGTACGTCGTCGTGCTGGAGGTGGACAACAGCGAGCAGCTGCTCAAGCCCGGCATGACCGCCAACGTCCGCCTGGAGGTGGCGCGGCGGCCGAGCGCCCTGCTCATCCCGAGCGCCGCGCTGCGCTTCAAGCCCAAGCTCGAGCGCACCGGCGCGGGCGGCGAGTCGTGGCGAAGCCGCGGCGGCGACGGTGATAAGGCGGGAGGCCGGCGCGACGACGACAAGGGCGAGGGCAAGGGCGAGGGTAAAGGGGACGGCAGGGGCGAGGGTAGAGGGGACGGCAAGGGCGAGGGCAAGCGCGACGGCGGCGGGGCTGACCGCGGCTCGCGCGCGACGGTCTGGGTGCCGGAGGGCGAGTCGCCGCGGCCGCTGCGCATCTCCACCGGCATCACCGATGGAACGGTTACCGAGGTCGTGTCCGGCCTGGAGGAAGATCAGGTGATCATCGTCGAGGCGGCCCGCACCCCCGGCGCCGGCAGCGCCCCGGGGGCCCCGGCCATGCCCCGGCCGGGCGGCGGCGGCGGAGGGATGCGGCGTGGCGGACTCTGAGCAGATCATCCGCCTGTCCAAGGTCACCAAGGTCTACCGCCGCGGCGAGCTGGAGGTGACGGCACTGCGCGGCATCGACCTTTCGATCCAGCGCGGCGATTTCGTCGCCATCATGGGCCCCAGCGGCTCGGGCAAGTCGACGCTGATGAACACCCTGGGGTGCCTGGACAAGCCCACCTCGGGCTCCTACTTCCTGCGCGAGCAGGACGTGGCGCGGCTCAGCCGCGACGAGCTGGCAGGGGTCCGGCTGCGCACCATCGGCTTCGTGTTTCAAGGCTTCAACCTGCTGGCCCGGACGAGCGCGCTGGAGAA
>DAOMZC010000710.1:0-3953 GCA_035437965.1 Pseudomonadota bacterium | reverse complement strand
GCGCAGCCCGGCGTCACGCACCGCGGCGCGCAGCCCGAACGCGCCGTAGAACTCCATCTCGCGGTCGTCGACGAGCGAGACCACCGTCCGGATGCCCTGGTCGGCCAGTCGATCCAGGTCGTCGCGCAGGGTGCTGCCCAGATCGAGCCGCCCCGGACACGAGGCCAGCGCGACCCGCCCGGGGGTATCGAGCAGCGGCCCGGCGGGCCCGACGAGCCAGTCGAGGCGCAAGGCGGTAGTGGTGGGCACCGGACTCACGGCAGGGAGGATTGTACCGCCGATTGCGCAGGTCGTCGTCCCCCTTGCCGCCGCCGCCCGAAACCGTGCCGGCGCCGCGCCCCAAAAGTGCCTGTGCAGACGAGGCCAAGCGGCGCTCGCCGGCCTGCTCGCGAGCAGGAAACTGGCGGGGTGTATCGGGGCTGCGGTAGACTGCGCACGTGCCCGCGCCATTCCCCTCCTCATCGTCCGGGTCGTCGCCGAGCGGCGCCGCCTATGGGCTCACCGAACCGAGCGGGCAGGGAGCCCTGCCCAAGCTCCGGCTGACGGCGAGCGCGCCGGGCGCCGGGCTGGAGGCCCACCCGGGCGAGCCGGCCGGCTGGCTGCTCCTTGTCGATCCAGAGCAGGCGGGGGGCGACGGCGAAGGGAAGCAGGCTCGCGGCGCCGCCTCGCTGGAGCCGCTTGCGGACGCGCAACTTCTGCGGGCGCTGCGCAACACCGGCCTCCCGGTGCGTGTCAGCTCGGCGCGCGCGGCGAGCTCGCCGGTAGCTGGGGGCGGCGAGCCGCAGACGACGCTCATCGGGTTTGGCAAGGAGCTGGAGTCCCTGCAGAAGCTGGAGGCGCTGTGCGCCCAGCTGCGCGCGACCGCCGGACCGGGCGGCGGGGTCTTGTTCTGCCTGCTGCCCGAGCAGCCGCCGCTGCCCGCGATCCTGCTGCAGGCCGCCGAGCGGCTGCGGGCCGCCGGTGCCGACGACGTGCTGCTGGGGATTCCCGCCGCGGTCGAGCTGCTCGACCGCGCCCGCGCGGCAGCTCGGGTGCGCCAGAAGCTGGTCGCAAGCGAGCAGGCCCAGCTGCAGCTGCGAGCGCTGACCCAGGGTCTTTTGCTGCTCGGGCCGACCGAGGCCGAGGTCAGCAGCAGCGAGCGCGCCGGCCCGCTGGGCAGCGGCCCGCGCGAGGAGAACGCTCCCGAGCCCGTCGCCACCGAGACCAGCGTTGACCCGAGCGAGAGCGCGCGCGCGTTCCAGCGCTTCACCGATCAGGTGCGCGCCGCGGTCGGCTGCGCCCACGTCGCCCTGGTCCTCTTGGGGGACGACACCGACGGGCTGACCGTGGTGACCGCCAGCGGCGAGCTGCACGACACCTGCTTCCCCGGGCCGCGCTACGGCTACCCGCAGCTGCGCGCTGCCCTGCCGCACAGCCGCCTGTGCGAGATCACCGACGAGCGGGAGCGCCTGGCGCTGACCCGCGTCGTACACGCGGGGCCGGCGCTGCGGTCGTGGGTGATGCCGCTGCCGCTGGTGCCGGGCGGCGCTGGCGGGGCAGGGTGGGCGCTGGTCCTTTACGAGAGCGGCCCAACGGGACCCGACGGCACGGGGTCGTCGTTGATCGCCGCCGCCGCAGAGCAGGTCGCCTCGTTCGCGCAGCTGCTCGCCCTGGCGGTGCGTAGCCGCCACCTGGATGAGTCGCTGCGCGAGCGCACGCGGCGGGTCCGCATCACCCACCTCAGCCCGCTGCCGCAGAAGCGCCCGCTGCTGCAGTACCGCGAGTTCTTCGAGTCGAGCGCCGACGGCGTCATCGTCCTCGATGCGAGCGCCCGGATCGTCTGGCTCAACCGCGCCGCCGAGCAGATGACGGGCTACGCCACCGCGGGCCTGGCCGGCCACCTCCTGTGCGAGGTGGTGCCCGCGATGTATCGCGACACGGTCTTTCGCACCGTCGAGCAGGTGTTGGCCGGGGGGCCGGTCAAGGTCTTCGATCTGGCGCTCACCTCGACCTCCAGCGAGACGCTGGCGCTGTCGGTGTCGACCTCGCCGCTGCTTGCCGAGGAGCGCTACGTCGTCCTGTCGTTCCGCGACGTCACCGAGAAGCGCATCCTGGAAAACGAGCTGCGCAAGACCAAGGAGTTCCTCGAGCGGCTGATCGACTCGACGGTGGACGGCATCATCGCGGCCGACATCCAGGGCAAGATCGTGCTGTTCAACCAGGGCGCGGCGCGCATCACCGGCTACGCCCCCGACGAGGTGATCGGCAAGCTGCCGGTGTGGGCGCTGTACCCCGATAAAGAGGCCCAGCGCATCATGGCGCAGCTGCGCTCCGACGGAGACGGCGGCAAGGGGCGGCTCCTGCAGTCGCGGCGGACGATCCTCGGCAAGGGCGGCGTGACCATCCCGGTGGCGCTGACCGCCTCGATCATCTACGAAGACGGGCGGGAGGTGGCCACCGTCGGCATCTTGTCGGATCTGCGCGAGCGCCTGCGCATCGAGCAGCGGCTCATCCAGACCGAGGAGCGGCTGGCGGCGAGCGAGCGCCAGGCGCTGATCGTCGAGCTCGCCGGCACCGCGGCGCACGAGCTGAACCAGCCGCTGACCTCGGTGATGGGCTACGCGGAGCTCGTCAAGCGGCGCATCCCCGAGGGCTACAGCGACATCCACGACTACGCCGACATCCTGGTCAAGGAGGCCGAGCGGATGGCCGACATCGTCCGCAAGATCGGCCGCATCACCCGCTACGAGACCAAGACCTACGTCGGCGAGTCGCGCATCCTCGATCTGGACAAGTCGGCGCGCCCGGACTCGCTGCCCGAGCTCGGCGAGTCCTCGGCGTCCGGTCCGAGCGCCGAGAGCCCCGCCGACCTGCTCGGCGATGCGGCGCTGCCGCTGTTCGCCGGCGTCGCCGCCCCGTCCAAGTCGAGCCGCTAGTAGTTCACATCCGGAAACCGGGCCTTGATCAGCGCGTCGTCCGTCCTCACGGCCAAGAGGCCGCTCCGGGCGGGCGCCGCGCCGCTCAAGGCTCCTCGCTACGGTTTCTGGATGTGAACCAGCTACATCTTGCGCGGGTCGGTGCCGGGGGTGGCGTAGACGGTGCTCCAGATCGTCGCCTCCTCGGCGGGCGGCGACTGCTCGGCGAAGCGCACCGCCTCCTGGACCTGCGCCTTGATGTGCGCCTCCAGCGAGACGATCTCGTCCTCGCCCTGGGCGGCGACCAGCCGCTCGCGCGCGATCAGCACCGCGTCGCGCTTCTTCCACTGCTCGATCTCGTCCTTGGTCCGGTAGTTGCCGGGGTCGGAGATCGAGTGGCCGCGGAAGCGGTAGGTCTCGACCTCGATGAGCGTCGGGATGTGCTCGGTGCGGGCGCGCTCGACGGCGCGGCTGATGCGGTCGCGCACCTCGAGCACGTCGTCGCCCTTGAAGCGGTCACGCGCCAGGGCGAAGCCGGCGCCGCGCTCGGTGACGTCGGGAACGGCGAGGGTGCGGTACAGCGGCGTGCCCATCGAGTACTGGTTGTTCTCGCAGATGAGCACGACCGGCAGCTTCCACAGCGCCGCGAGCGCGAGGCCCTCGGCGAACCCGCCGATCGTCGACGCGCCCTCGCCGAAGAAGCACAGCGTGACCCGGCCGTCGTTGCGGTACTTCGACGCGAACGCCGCGCCGGCCGCGATCGGGACGTGGCCGCCGACGATGCCGTAGCCGCCGAGGAAGTTGGTCGCCTTGTCGAAGATGTGCATCGAGCCGCCGAGGCCCTTCACGCAGCCGGTCTTCTTGCCGTAGAGCTCGGCCATGATCGCGCGCGCCGACACGCCCTTGGCGTACGCGTGGCCGTGCTCGCGGTAGGTCGCGACGACGTAGTCCTCGGGCTTCAGCGAAGCGATCGCGCCGACGCACACCGCCTCCTGGCCGATGATCAGGTGGAGGAAGCCGCCGATCTTGCCCTGCGAGTAAGCCTTGGCCGAGGCCTCT
>DAOMZC010000709.1:0-3967 GCA_035437965.1 Pseudomonadota bacterium | reverse complement strand
CCGGCGGCGCTGATGCCGCTGGCGGCGCTGTCGCCGCTGCGTCCACTAATGGCGGGAGCGGCTGGCGGCACCGCCGCGCCGGCGACGTCCGGTGGCAGCGCTGCTGGAGCTTCGGGTCAGCCGTCCGGTCCAGCTTCCGGGGCGGCGACAGCAAACGCGCTGCCGCCGCTGCCGCTGTTTGCGCAGGCCGCGCCGGCCACTCCCCAGGGGTCCCCGGGAGCCAAAGAAAAAGAGCTCAAAGACATCGAGCCGCCGGCCTTTGCCACCCCGGCCCCTGGTCAGGTCGTCGACGATGACGACGATAGCGATGAGGCCGAGAAGAAGAAAAAGGCGCTCAAGCAGAAGAAGATCGAGTGCGATAACGACTCGCAGTGCCCGGCGCAGACCATCTGCGTGAAGAGCGCCTGCCGCTCGACCCAGCGGTCGATCTCGGCGCTCATCTACTACCACCAGAAGGGGCCGATCGGCTACCGGGTGGTGGCGCCGTTTTACTACAGCTTCTGGCGACCGCAGAAGCAGACCCGGGTGCTCGCGCCGCTGTTTGTCGACCACAAGAATAACGAAGCCAAGACGCGCGATACCTGGGTGTTCCCGACCTACCAGTACCGGCGCGAGCCGGGGATGCGGGCGCACCGCCTGTGGCCGCTGGTCTTTTACGCCAACTACGACGACAGCGACAACAAGGGCAAGGCGTTCGGCATCATGCCCCTGTTCTGGGCCTCCAAGCGCCAGAAGTCGTCGCTGGTCGTGCTGCCGCCGCTGCTCTTCTTCCATCACCACGACGAGGCCAAGCAGACCTCGCATACGCTGTTCCTGCCGCTGCTCACCTATGTCGGCAAGCAGAAGCAGGACACGCTGGCTCTGTTCCTCGGGCTCGGCTATTACCGGCGCAGCGCCGACAAGGTCTGGGGGGGTCTGTTCCCGCTGGTCTGGCATCAGCGGTCGGCGACGCATCACTCGACCCTGATCCTGCCGCTGTTTTACGAGGGCGAGAACAAGGTTACGCACGACCGTTTCGTGACCCTGTTGCCGCTTTTCTTCTATCGCCGCAGCGGCGAAAAGGGGCAGGCGCGGCTGCTCGTCACGCCGCTCGGCGGCTCGTACAAGAACCGCGAGACTGGCGAGTCGACGACCCTGACCCTGCTGCCGCTGCTCCTGCACCGCGACGATCCGGTGCGCCGCTATACGGCGGTGCCGCCGCTGGCGATGTGGTGGCGCAATAAGGAGACCGGGCGCTCGTGGGGCTATGTCGGGCCGTTCTTTTATACGCGCGACGACGAGGGCAGCAGCCAGGGCCTGCTGCCGCTGTACCTGCACTTCGCGAGCCGCCAGGCGCGCTCCAGCACCACGGTGGTGGTGCCGCTGCTCGCGGCGCTGCACCGCACGCCGCAGCTGAAGTTCGGGTTCCTCGGACCGCTGTTCGGCTGGTCGCGGCCGCCGGAGGGGGCGAGCGGCGGCGGGCTCGTGCCGCTCCTTTCTTATGCGCGCGGACCGCGGCCGCACTTTGCGTTCCTGCCGCCGGTGCTCGTCTATGCGGCCGATCGCCAGGCGGGGACCCACCACCTGTCCATCGGGCCGGTCTTCTATCGCTGGCAGACCAAGGGGCCGCAGGCCGGGTATGACGCCGGCGTGTTCCCGCTTTTGTGGGTGAGCCGCCACGGCGCGAGCAGCCGGCAGATGCTGCTGCCGCTATTTTATCACCACCGCGTGCCAGGAAATGAGCGGCTGGTCATCGGGCCCGTGTATTGGGATCGCCGCTGCCCGACCTTCATCGGCGATACGCGGGCAGCGGTGACGGGCGGCGTGGCGCCGATCCTTTATTGGAAGCGCTCGCCCCTGCAGAGCTACACGATCGTCTTCCCGCTCGTCTGGCACATCCGCACGCCGAGCCGCACCGCGCTGGTGCTCGGCCCGATGTTCTATTCGCGGCAGAGCCTGAAGAACGAGCAGGGAGCGCCGGCCGGCGAGCGCACCACCTTCGGTCTGTTCCCGCTGTTTTTCGCCACGCGCTCGCCGCAGTCGTCCCTGGTGGTCGGCCCGCTGTTCGGCTACCGGCGGACGGCGGAGCGCCGGACCCTGGCGATCGGCCCGTTCTTCGAGACCGTCTATGCGCCCGGTCGGCGCGAGCAGAGCATCACCCGCGCCGTGCTGCCGCTGTTCTACTTCCACTGCAGCCCCGGGCGGCGGGCGACCGTGCTGTTCCCGCTGTTCATGCAGATCCAGGAAGAGAAGACGACCTTCCGCTCGGTGGCGCTGCTGTACTACGGGCTGCAGAAGCCGCAGAGCAGCACCCATGTGCTGTTCCCGCTTTTGTGGTTCGTGCGCGGCCCGCGTACCAGCACGACCGTGGTGGGGCCGTTCTTCTATCACCACGACCGCGACAAGACGACCATGGCGGTGGGCCTGCTGCCGCTGTTCGGCTTTGGGCGGACGCGCGACTCGGTTACGCTGGGGACGCCGCTCGGGTTTTACACCCACAACTACCTGACCGGGCGGACGCGCAGCGCGTTCCTGCTATTTTACGCGAGCAGCTCGCCCGAGCGCTCGGACTACGGCTTCTTCCCGCTGGTGTTCGCCACCCGGCGCGGCACCGCCTCGGCGGTGTTCGTGACGCCGTTCTTCTATCACTCGCAGGACCCGGCCAAGGAGCGCTCGTTTACGCTGCTCGGGCCGCTGTACTGGGGGCATAAGGGCAAGGCGACCTACGGGGGCGTGGCGCCGCTGTTCTACGGGCGCAGCGAGGGCGACGGCTCGTACAAGTTCATGGCGCTGCCGCTCCTTTACGCCTCGCACCGCGCCGGCCCGCAGCCGCAGAACTGGCTGCTCACGCCGCTGTTCGGCTTTGGCACCTCGTCGACCGGCTTCCGCGCCTATATCGGGCCCGGGCTGCTCTACTTCCGCCGCGATGCCGAGGTCCACTCGGCGGCGCTGTGGCCGCTTTTCTATTACAGCAACAACCTGAAGACCCGGACGACGATCGGGATGGCGCTGCCGCTGTACTTCCGCATCGCCCGCCCCGAGTCGAGCCTGACCATGGCGACGCCGCTGTTCTGGCACTACCGGACGCTCACCAAGCGGGTGTCGCTGCTGTTCCCGTTCGTGCTCGATGTAAAGGACCTGTACGCCTCGCGGCTGACCGCGGTCGGGGTGGTGATCCCGTTCGCGGTGCGCAGCCGCGACTACGTCAACAACACCACCACCTGGGTGTTCCCGCCGCTTTTGACCTACGTCAAGCACAAGCCCAACGGGTACTACGACGTCATCACCTTCCCGCTGTTCTTCCACTTCGGCGGCAAAGAGCGCTCGACCACGGTGCTGTTCCCGCTGTTCTACAACCTGAAGCGGCCGGCGACCCAGTTCACCATGCTGCTGCCGCTGTTTGCCTACCACCGCGACGAGCACGACACCAAGTCCCTGCTCCTTTTGCCGCTGCTCACCTGGGCCCGCAACTACGCCGATGGCAGCCGGGATCGCGTGGTGTTCCCGCTGTTCTGGCACTTCAAGCGCCCGAACCAGGCCACCACCGTGTTCGCCCCGTTCGGGGCCTACTGGTCAAATGCCAAGGGACGCCACACCCTGGTGCTGAACACCTACGTCTATAAGGGGGCCGGCGAGAGCCTCGGGGCCTGGCGCTTCGAGTTCTGGCCGCTGTTCCACGTCGGGAGGCCGCGAAAGCAGGATCTGCAGTGGGATCTGCTCGCGGGGCTGGTCGGGTACTCGCGCGAAGGGCGCAACCGAACGCTGCGGCTTTTGTGGGCGATCTTCATCCCGCTCGAGCCGGTGGGCGCCAAGACCGCCTGGTATGGCGCTACCTGGCGCATGGCTAGCGACGAGTAGGGCGGCTCCCCCTCGCAGGCTGTTGGCAAAACTACTCCGCGACCCGAGTTCGCGTCCGGCCGTGCTCACAGCCAAGAGGCTGCTCCGCGCGGCCCAGCACGAACTCGGGCCGCTCGCTACGTTTTGCCTC
>DAOMZC010000708.1:0-3969 GCA_035437965.1 Pseudomonadota bacterium | reverse complement strand
CGCGGCGCTGGCGCAGACGGCCAGGAGCCCCCAGGCGCCCGGCGCGGACCCGCGGGCCCGCCGCGCCGGGCGGCGCTCACCGGGGCGCAGCGGCGGCCGGCTCACCCAGCCTGGCGGCCGAAACGGCGGCGCGCGTAGGCGACGAGCGCGGGCAGGATCGATAGGAACACCACGATGATGATCAGCTTCTCGATGTGCTTGTCGATGGGGAAGTTGTTGCGGGCCGCCCAGTTGGCGAGCAGGTACCCGGTAAGCGTCATCGAAGAGACCCAGCTTGCGCCGCCCACCACATTGTACAGCGCGAAGCGGGTGTAGCCCATCTCGGCGGCGCCGGCGACCACGGGGACGAAGGTGCGGAAGATCGGCATGAAGCGGGCGATGATGATGGTCTTGCCGCCGTGCTTTTCGTAAAAGGCGTGGGCGTCGCGCAGGTGCTGGGGGTTGAAGAAGCGCGACCGCGGGCGGGAAAACAGCGCCGGGCCGGTCTTCTTGCCGATGTAATACGACAGCGCGTCGCCGAGGATCGCCATCGGGATGAGCAGCACGTTGAGCTGCACGATGTCCAGGCTGCCGCGCGCCGCGTACAGCCCCGCGGTGACGAGCAGCGAGTCGCCGGGCAGAAAGAAGACGAGCGCCCCCGTCTCGACGAAGATGATCAGCATGAGCAGGAGCAGCGGGTAGCCGCTGAGCCGAATCAGCTCGTCGGGGTTTCGGATGACGTGAAGGATCCAGCTCACAAAGGCCATTGCGGAGACCTCTCAGACGGTATCGGGGGCGTTACGACTCGGGCTCGGGGGCGCACTGCGCGCGGGGCATTTGCGTATACCACGAAGTGCCCTCCCCGGGGTGGGGCCGGTGGGACCGGGGCCGCGGGGCCTGACCGCGCGCCGCCAGCACAAGTTTCTGCGCCGACGGCTGGCCGCGCCGTACGGCCGGGCTTATCTTAGGAATATGGGGTCTCATGGGTCAATATAGCGACGAGCCGCGCGAGGGCCCCGAGAGCCGCCGCGGCTGGGGCAAGCGCCCGCGCCTTCACCGCTACACGGTGCCGATCGCGGGCCTGGATCCGGCGCTCGATGGCATCAAGATCGCCCACCTGTCGGATCTGCACGTCGGCTCGCTCACGCCGCACCGCTTCATCCGCGCCGCGGTCGAGATGGCGCAGGCGGAGCAGCCGGACCTGGTGGCGATGACCGGCGACTACGTCTGCTACAGCCCCAAGTTCGTGCCGCAGCTTGGCGAGCTGACCAGCGGCTTTACCGTGCCGACGATCTGCGTGCTCGGCAACCACGACTACTGGACCGACGGCCACGGCGTCACCCGCGAGCTCACCCACCATCACTACACGGTCCTGCGCAACCAGCACACCCGACTGCGCCTGCGCGGCACCGAGCTCACCATCGTCGGGGTGGACGACGCGGCGACCCGCCAGGCCGATGTCGCGCGGGCCTTCGCCGGCACCCGCCGCAAAGAGAGCTTCCTGTGCCTGAGCCACGTACCCTCGCAGATCGAGCCGATCGCGGAGCACGGCTCGGGCCTGGTCCTGTCGGGCCACACCCACGGCGGTCACGTGCAGATTCCCGGCGTCACCGAGAAGCTGTTTCGCCGGCTCGGGCACCCCTACCTCAAGGGCTTTTATCGCGTCGATGATGCGCTGTTGTATGTGAACTGCGGGGTGGGGAGCAGCTCGGTGCCGATCCGGGCGGGCGCGCCGGCCGAGGTCGCGGTGTTTACGCTGCGGGCGGCGCCGCCGGGCTGAAGCCGCAGACAGGGGAATGGGCGCCCGGCCCGGCGAGGTTCACGACTTTTCCGGGCTCGCACTAAGGGACGGCGCGGGTCTCGGTGAACAGGTCGGCCTCGCGCCGCGGCGCGGGGAGGGTGCTGAGCTGGCCGCGCACGCCGAAGAGCAGGTTTACCCTGTAGGTGTCCTGGTAGGCGGTTCCGGTGCGGTCCTGGACTAGCAGGAGCTGGCGCTGGTCGCCGTTTACGACCTCGCCGGTGTAGGCGTATACGGAGGGAAAGGTCGAGACCTCGGCGATCAGATCGGGGCCTTGATTGGGGACCTGGGGGACGCGCTCGCCGCGGATCTTGAGGGCCTGGAAGCTCGTCTCGAAGAAGACCGACAGGGGGCCGATCACGTGGTAGTCGGCGCCGACCGTGCCCTGGGTGATCCACAGGGTGCGGTTCTGCGGTGACAGCGGCTGTAGCAGCAGGCCGTCGGCGGCGGGGCTGACGCGGGCGGGGCTCGTCTGGGCGGCGTGGAGGAGCTGGGCGTTGCCGTAAAAGAGCAGATCCCACAGCGGTCGCCAGCTCAGGTTGCCGCTCAGGCGCTCGCTCAGCGAGAGGGCGCCGGCGTAGGGGTCGGGCTCGTAGCCGCGGGCGAAGTGCAGCTCGAAGCGGCGGCGCGGCGCGGTGTAGACAAGGCTCACCTCGCCCACGGGGGTCAGGGTGGCGCGGCGCCCGAACTGGGCCTCCAGCGGAGGGGCGCCGTCATAGCCGCGGATGCCCGGCGCGCGGGCGTCGATCGAGCAGCGGTCGCCGGCGATGAGCAGCGGATCGAGCTGCAGGCACAGGTGCGGCTGCGCCGCCACCGCCGCGCCCGCCTCGACATGCAGGGTCAGCGTCGGGGTCAGCTTGCGCTCGAAGCCGGGGGTGAGCTGGGCGTCGTGCGCGGCGGGGACCTGGCCGCGGCCGCGGATGCTCAGCCAGCCCGCCGAGTAGTAGGTGCTTGCGCGGTAGCGCAGGCCCAGCTCGAAGCGGTCGCGGCTCTGCTCGCGGGCGGCGGCCACGTGCAGGGCCACCGCCTCCATCGGGCCCAGGGTCGAGTAGTAGGGGAGCTGGTTGAGGGCGCCGAGGACCTCCAGCGAGCTCACCTGCACGCCGGCGCGCAGGCCGTACAGCTTGCTGAAGGCGTGGGTCACCTCCAGGCTCGCCTGGCCCAAAAGGTAGGGCAGGCCGGCGGACTTGCCGCCCGCGCCGGTGGAGTCGGCGGCGGTGGTGCCCGGCGAGCTGTAGGTCCCGCTCAGGGCGTCGAAGGAGCGATCGAAGACATCGATGGTGTAGCGTGCCGTGGCCTGCAGGCGGGTGCGGTCGGTCAGGGAGTGGGCGCCGCGGTAGTCGAGGCCGCCCACCGGCCGGCGGAGCAGCGGCGTGCAGTAAAGCGCATCATACCCGGCGGACAGGGTCAGCTGGTGCCGGTAGCGGGGGCTGTGGAGGAGCGCGGTCACGCTGGCGCTGATGTCGCCGCCGCCGTCGGTGGTGGGGTTATTGCCGCACGGGCCGTCGCCGCCCAGCGTGCCGAACTGGCCGATGCTGCCGAAGGCGAGGTTGGCGTCGGCGCGCACCTCACCGCCGAAGTCGAGCCGCTGCGCCGCGGCGCCGCTGGCGACCAAGCTGGCGACGGCCGCGGCGAGCCAAGGCAGGGGGCTCAGGTGGCTCGGGCGGCGCCGCTCGGTCGCTCTCGCGCTCGCGGGCATCAGCGCGGTCTCCGGGCCGCCCGCGCCGCCGCGTAGGCCGCCGCGGCGCCGGTGGCCCAGGCGGATAGGCTGTAGCGCTCCTCGGCATGGCGGGCGGCCGCGGCGCCGTAGTCATTTCGCCGCGCGGGGTCACGGCACAGCTCGGCCAGCGCTCCCGTCAGCGCTTCGTCGTCGCCGCGCGCGACCAGCCGGCCGGTATGGCCGTCCTTTACGATGTCGACGCAGCCGCCGGTCGCCATCGCGACGACCGGCACCCCCAGCGCCATCGCCTCGATCAGGTTCAGCGGCAGCCCCTCGAACTGCGAGCACGACACGAGCACGTCCAGGCAGCCGTAGGCGTCGGCGACCTCGGGCACGTAGCCGCCCAGCTTGACGACCTCGGCCAGCCCGAGCGCCGCGCTGCGGCGGACCAGCTCGGCGCGCAGCGGCCCCTCGCCGAACAGCACCCCGAGGACCGGCAGGCCGCGCCCGCGCCGCCGCCCCCGGGCGTGCA
>DAOMZC010000707.1:0-3970 GCA_035437965.1 Pseudomonadota bacterium | reverse complement strand
AGCGGGCCCGGCCGGCGCGCCACCACATCGAAGAAGCCCCGCCGGTTTATGTGCGCCAGATCGACGAGGATGCCCAGGCGCGCGCAGGCATCGACGACCTCGCAGCCGAGCGGGGTCAGGCCCAGGCTGTGATCTGGCCCCAGCCCATGGCGGGGAAGCCGAGCGCGTTGCTGCTAAAGTGCAGGAGCCCCAGGTAGCGCACGCCCCGCTGCGCCAGCGCGGTCAGGCGCTCGAGCGCCGACAGCGGCCGCGCGCCCTCGCCGCCCAGGCACTGGCCGCCCTCGATGCCGATGAGCGCCGCGACCTCGCCGCGGGCGCGCGCCGCCGTGACGTCCTCGGCGCTGCGGCACAGGCGCAGGCCGGGCTGCTGGTCGGCCGCCTGGACTAGCGCGTCGATCTGGCGGTTCACCTCGGCGAAGCAGCCGGCCTCCGGCTTGGGAAAGGTCCACATGCTGAAGAACTGGCCGCACAGGTTGCCCTCCCGCATGCGCGGGATGTCGACGTGGCCGCCGATGCCGCGCACCAGCCAGGAAGGCTCGTGGCGCTTCCAGATGTCGTAGCCGCGGGCGAGGAACTTCGTGGTATCAGAGTGCAGATCGATCGGCGTCGCCGCCTCATGGACGGCGCGCGCCTCGGCGCTCACCGTCGAGGCGGCAGGCGCCGGTTCGCGCTTTTGCGCAGCAGCAGGGGTAGCCATGGGCGCGGATAGTAGCCGAGCCACCCGGCCAAGGGAACCTCTGATGTTCCCCGGGTCGGGTCGCTCGCAGGGCGGAGTCTGCGGTGCTCAGCGCGAGAGCTTAAGAGATGACGTTGGTGATCAGTCCGTCGTAGCTGCCGGCGTTGTAGAAGTCGTTGACCCGCCGCTTGTCGCCACCGGAGGCGGCAAACAGGATCGAGGCCATCGCGCCCGAGCGCACGACCGCCTCGGGGACGCCGGCGTTGAGCGCGCCGGTGGCCGGATCGTAGCGGGTGCTGCCGTCGGGACGCACGTCGCCGAACCAGCCGGGCTTGATGAAGCCCTGCGACATTACGTAGACCCAGTTCACGTTCGCCGTGTAGCCGTCCGGCCAGCCGGAGGCGGTGAACGGATCCTTCCAGGTGTCGGCGATGAACGTCATGATCACGTTGTCGGCCAGCGTCTTGCCCGGGACGTTGGCGTCCTTGGTCTTCTGCAGCTCGTCGAGGAAGCTCTGCAGCGCCCACGCCGTGGAGTCGGCGACGGTGGTGACGTTGGCGACGCTGCCGAACGCGCCGTGCGGATCGTCCTGGAACACCGGGATGCTGACCTGGGCGGTCAGGCCCAGCTTGAAGGCGTTGGCGGTGACGATGAGCGCGTCGGTCATCGCCTGGACCTTCTCGTTGCCCGGGATGTTGTTCATCCACATCGCCTGCTGGCCGGGCTGCGGCTGCAGCAGCGTGCGCAGGTTCTTGGCGAGCAGGTTCTCGGCGACCTTGGCGTCGGTGAAGGCGCGCGCGTAGGTGGCCCGCGACGAGGTCTTGGTCAGGCCCTGGAACGCCTTGTAGTACAGGTCGAACGCCGCCTGGTTCTGCGACGACATCAGGCGCGACAGCACCTGCGAGGCGGCGCTGGAGAACAGCGAGATCATCGACGCCGCATCGGCCACCGTCGACTGCGGCGCCGCGCCCGGAGCGCGCCCGTACGGCGGGTCGGTGTTGTTGAACTTGATGCCGATCGCCGGCACCGTCGCCTTGAGCGAGGTCTGGATCGCCGACAGCCCGGCGAACAGGTTGATCGGTCCGCCGACGCCGTTGGGCAGCGTCGAGGTGCCCGAGGTGACCGGCGCGACCTCGTGGGCATTGGGCGCCCCGCAGGTGAGCGCAGTAACCAGCTTGCTCGGCCCGAAGTTCGACCACAGGCGGTTGCCCGAGGTCAGCTTGCGCATGTACAGCTCGCGGCCGCCGTCGATTCCCGGCACCGCGGCGGCCTTGCTCGGATCGTCGTAGGCGAAGGCCCCCTGGAAGGCCTTGATCACCCGCGGCACCGGAAACAGCAGCTGGAACCAGGCGCCGCCGCCGGTCCCGCCGATGATGTTGACAGAGCTCTTCAGCGACGCCGCCGACTGCGCCAGGGCGCTGCCGCCCAGCTGATCGAAGATCTCCAGCGCGCGCGTCGGTCCAAGGCCCAGGGCGGCGCTCGTGGCCAGCACGCCCTTGATGAAGTCTCGGCGGGAAGCACCCCGCAGTTCGATATCGCGTTTCATGGTGTCATTCCCCCTTAGTCACACAAGAAGATCGGGGACGCCATGGCCGCGACAGCCAGGCGCTTCCGGTTCAGGATGTTGGCGTCAAATGGATCGTTAACCATCGTGTTGCAGAGCCGGATCTGCGCGTCGGTCGGCGGGACGCCCATAAAGCACCCGAAGCCGGCGGGGTTACAGGTGTTGTCGGCATTGAACAGGGTGACACCGGCGCAGGCCGGGCTCTTCGAGAGCAGGTCCGTAGCCGGATCGGGGAGCAGCTCTTCCGCGGCGGCGATCAGGATGTCGTAAAGGCGGACGATGCCGCCGGTCGTGTTGCGGTCCGACTCGGAGACGCGCGCCGGGTAGTTGGCGACGCCGATGACCAGGTTGCCGCTGCTGTAGAGCTGACCGGCGCTGAACGTCGTCGCACTCGCGATGTTGACCCCGCGCGTCTGCAGGATGCGGCCGAGCGTGGCGTACTGCAGCTTGCCGCAGGCGTGCATGCGCTCGCCGATCTCGGGGGCGACCTGGCGGCCGTCGGCGAAGACGTCGCCGATGGCGCCCAGGATGTCGTCGTGGTTGAAGGCGTTGGTGGGCCCGGTGCCGGTGCCCGGGGTGGTCAGGGTGGTCATGTCGGGCGGCGCCGTACCGCCGTCGGCCGGGGCGCCGTCCGCGCCGCCGCTGTTACAGCCGGCAAGGCCCAGCGCCACCGTGAGGCCCAGGCCAGCTATCGAGAACGATCTGTGCATCTTCATCGTCTTGCTCCTGTGGTCCTGGGGCCTAGTACCGAACGAAGCTGGGGTCATTGAACATCTGCCGCACCAGCTCCTTTACGTTCCAGTTGTTCTGGACCAGGACCCCGGCCAGGCGGTTTGCCAGCTGCGGGGTGAGGGCGACCTGGTCGTTGACGATGTCACCGCGCGACATCGCCCAGTTCCACATGCGGGAGGCGACGCAGACCGGCAGGTTGGGATCGGCGGCGATCGCCGCGCCCAGGCTGGTCAGGTCGGTGACCGGCTTGCCCAGGCGCCAGGCGTAGCCTTCGCCGGTCGGCAGCCAGTCGGTGGGCAGGCTCAGGCCGTTGGGCGGCACCGGGGTGATGACCTGAGTCACCCCGGTACGCGCCGCGCACCGTCAGAGCGGTCGGGCCCTGCGCGCGCCCGGGGTCCAGCCGGGGTCCACTAACCGCGGCCGCGCCGGACCCGCCGATTGCGGTAGACGGTCAGGATGGCCCCCGAGTGAGCGCACACCACCGAGGTGCTCTCGAACCGCGACAGATCAAGGCCGAGGAAGGCGTAGCGGCTGACCTCGCGCCAGCCCAGGGTGTACACCTCGGCACCGCGATAGACCCGGCGGGTTCCGTAGTCGAGCGCCGCGGCGATGGCCGCCTGGGGGATGCGGCGACCACGACAGCGCTTGGCCGCATGAGCAGTAAGGGGGAGTCCGAGCATCTGCCTCTCCTTGCCGGCGCATTGCCGGTGCGAGCAAGGGATAAGCAGCCGCCATGCCACAGACCTCAGCCGGAGTTTCACCGTTGGTGAGGTGCCCCGCTCACCGGCCTTGGTCGTCAAGGTGTCGCGCGGGCCGTGCAAATTTTTGCCAAAGAGTCAACTGTTTTTTGTCGCCAGGTCTTCCTGCAGCCGCTCCCAGCGGCCGTACAGCGCCTCCAGCTCGGTCTGGACCTCGCTGTAGCGGCTCATGACGGGCCGCGAGCGCTGAAAGTCGCTGAGCAGCGCCGGGTCGGCCAGCTGCGGCTCCAGCGCCTTCTT
>DAOMZC010000706.1:0-3972 GCA_035437965.1 Pseudomonadota bacterium | reverse complement strand
CGGTGCAGGATGCCAGCGATTGGGATGTCGCCGACAATCGGCGGAAGCGATTTCCCCGGCCGCGCACTCCGACGCCATCGCCGAGGAAGTGCGCTCCGCTCAGGAGTCGTAGTCAGCCGCTGGTGTCGGTCTCACCATCGCCGTCATCCGAGTCTTCGGAGTCGTCATCATCCGGCTCGGACGACCCTACATCGTGCTCCAGCGTGAACGCGTAGGGGAGCTCAATTCGCGAAGCCGGGTTGGGAAACGAAACCGCAGCCAGAGCACTCTGGATGCAGCCGTTGAACAGCGGCATATACATGTTGGGGGAGTCGATCTCGACTTCGCTCAGCCGCCCATAGGGCTGGCCCGGCTGCGGCTGCACGGTCACCTCGACGCGGAGCTCTCCCTGAAGCCGCGGACTGCGCGCCAGCTGCGGCCCGCGGCACTTGTCCACCGCACTCCGCGCGGCGGTCCAGATTGCTATCTGGCAGGCCCGGTTGAGCCGCCTCTGCCGCAGCCAGTTTCCCCCATCTTCCGCTGCGCGACCGCTCGGCTTCACCGGGGCGGTCGGCGGCTCGGGCGCGGCTACCGGCGCCGCGGCCGCCGGCTCGACTTCCACCGGTCCGATTTCGATCAGCGATAAGATCGAAGCGCCCGAGGGAGCCGGAGGCGGGGGTGGGGGAGGCTCCACCGGCCGCGCGGCAGGAACCTCTTCGCGCGGCGGTTCGAGCGGCAGCGGGTGCCGGGGCTCGGGACGGCCGAATGCGAAGCGCAATAGAGCGGTCAACAGGATTCCGATGGCGATCAACGACCAGCGCATGATGAGCTCTGACTCCACCGCGCACTGGAAGTTCCCGGCGATTGCTTGCGGGCCGGAATTCGCAGTCCTTACAGGCTGTTCTGGTCACTTCCCTCCGTGCTGGCACCGTGCGGAGCGGTGCCTGGTCGCGATGCGTAACGCAGGGCAGGGGAGGAGTCGCGCGGAGGGAGCATGAGATCGGCGGGCAGCCGCGGCTCGCTCGGGTCGGTCTGGTCGCCGCCGTCCGTGTGCAGCTGGCCATCGTGGAAGCGGTAAAGCCCGCCGGACACCGACTCACCGTCGGTGCGCAGCCAGAGCAGGGGGCGGCTGGTCTCGACCGGGATGGTGCAGGCGATGTCGTGATACATCGGCGCCCAGGTCCCGCTGTTGCCGAAGAAGACGCCGTCCGCCCACACTCCGAACGCCTTGTGGGTGTGGCCAAACACGACCGCGCGGGCGCCGTAAATGCGCGCGATGGCGCGGGCGCTCTGATCGACGTGCGCCGAGACCTCGTCCAGATCGCCGGCCGGAGCATTTGAGCGCAGGCAGTAAAGGAGGGCTACCATCAAGACGAACAGCGGCACCGCCAGCGCCACCGACAACAGGGCCAGCGCCAGCGACGCCAGCACGGCCAGAAGGAGCAGCGCCCGGTCGATGCACAGGAGCCGCATCGCGGCGCGGACATCGGGCAGCGCGAACAGCGCCGCGTGCTCTCTCTCGCCACAGCGCGTCGGCTGGCTGGCGCGGGCGTGACGCGCGCGCGGCCAGTGGACGGCGCTGCTGCCGCGCAGCCCGTAGTTGCGGGCGAGCTGCCAGACCACCCGCAGCGAGCCGAAGAACCACGTCCCGACCAGCGACCGCTTGCTCCGCTTGTAATAGGTCTGCCAGTGGGACAGGTACTCGCGCGTCGTCAGCAGGAACGTGCTCTCGACGTTGGGATTGAAGTAGCCCAGGTGCCCGATCAGGTGCTCGATGAGCAGGCCGCCGGCGTTGGGCCGCAGCTGCTTGCGCGGACACAGCGGGGCCGAAGGATCGAGCACAGAGCAATAAAGGTCGTACTGGTTGCCGTGCTCGATGTGCACCCCATCGGCTGTCTGGTAGTACCAGGGGAAGAACTGCAGCTGCTCACTGAGTCTGTCATTTTCGCAGTTTCCGGAGTCTGTAGCAGTAAAAAACTCTGCCGGCAGCCGGCGCCTGATGCGCTCGATGAGGCAGGCCTGCACCTCGGTCAGGCTCAGCTGGATGTCGTGGTTGCCCGAGACGAAGATCACGCGATCGCCGCGCAGCAGGACGCGCGCCAGCGCCGCGATGAACAGCTCGTGATCGTCCAGGATCGCCGCCAGCCGGACGCTGGCCGCGCGACCGCTCCGCGGGGACGGCGCCGGAGTCGCGTGACCGTCGACGACAGGTGGGACGTCGAAGTCGAAGATATCGCCGTTGAGGACCAGCTCGAGCGGCGCGCTGCCGATCTGCGCATACACGCGATCGAGGAGCGCGACGAGCTGCGCATCCGGGGCAAACTGCCGGTGGCGATACCGCATCCACATGTCGTCATGGTCCGTCACTTGCCAAAGATGTAAATCCGACAAAATCAGTATATGCCGCATCGGTTCTCTCATAGCTCCCCGGAAGGCAGTGGTTTGCGCGCGCGCGATCAGTCTTATAAAAAGAAGAGTACGCCCCTTCTGCGCAAACGCTCGTAGCGATTTGGCAACACGCAAGTGACAAGGACGTGTCGGAGCCAGCCCGGAACAGGGATGCGCCAAGCGCGTGATGGGAGGTGACAGAAACGGCGCGGATCGCATAGGCTGAGCCATGCTGTCGCGGCGCTCGGCGCGGATTTATCTATGGGCCTGCTTGTTCGTCTTCACGGCTGGGCCGCTGCTCGGCTGGCTGCTGTGGCCCCTGGCCAGTCGGCGTTTTCACATAGTCGACGATGTCGACAAGCTGGCCGCCAAGCAGGCGTTCCTCTTGGCGCAGGTGAGCCGTGCGCTGCCCGCTCGCGGCGTCTCTGGAGGGCCCCCGGCGCGCCGGCCGAACATCGTCGTGCTGCTGGCCGATGATCTGGGCAAGACCGATATCTCTCTTTATGGCAGCCCGCACATCAAGACGCCGAACATCGACTCGATCGGTCGCGGCGGCGCCACCTTCACCGAGGGCTACATCACCTCGCCGATCTGCGCCCCGTCGCGCGCCGGTCTGCTCACCGGCCGCTACCAGCAGCGCTTCGGGTTCGAGATCATCAACCACGAGCGCTACGCGCGCAATCGCCTGGAGTACTACGTCTTCAAGTACATCCTGGCGCGCGGCGACTGGCGGGTCGCCGAGGCGATGGCGGTGCCGACGTTCGACGACATCCTGGCGCAGGGCCTGCCGGCATCGGAGATCACGCTGGCCGAGCTGCTCAAGCCGCTCGGCTACCGCACTGCGATCATCGGCAAGTGGCACCTGGGCAGCAGCCCGCAGGCGATCCCATCCCGGCGCGGCTTTGATTATCAGTACGGCTTCTATGGGGCGAACACGCTCTACGCCAACCCGCGCCGCGCGGACATCGTCAACCAGCGGCACGAAGACTTCTCGGATCGGTTCATGTGGTCGGCGCACCGCGAAGGGAACTGCGTGCTGCGCCGCAACGACGAGCCGGTCGATGACGATCTGTACCTCACGACGCGACTGGCCAAAGAGAGCAGCGCCTTCATCAGGGCGAATAAGGACGCGCCGTTTTTTCTGTACGTGCCGTTCTCGGCCCCGCACACGCCTTTCCAGGTCCCGCGCGAGTACTTCGACCGCTTCGCCAGCGAGACAGATGCGAACAAGCGGGTCTATCTGGGAATGATCGCCGCGCTCGATGACGCGGTCGGCGAGGTCCTCACCGCGCTGCGCGAGACCGGCCTGGACGAGCAGACCCTGGTCTTCTTTCTCAGCGACAATGGCGGCGCGACCTACACCCGGGCCACCGACAACGCGCCGCTGCGCGGGGGCAAGTTCACAAACTTCGAAGGCGGCATCAACATCCCCTTCCTCCTCAAGTGGAAGGGGCACATCCCGGAGGGAGTCGTGTTCAATCCGCCGGTGAGCGCCCTCGATGTCTTCGCCACGGCGGCGGCAGTAGCCGGGAGCCCGCTGCCGACCGATCGCGCCTACGACGGGGTCGACCTGCTGCCGCACCTTGGGCAGGCCGCGCCGGCCGA
>DAOMZC010000705.1:0-3978 GCA_035437965.1 Pseudomonadota bacterium | reverse complement strand
GGCGGCGCAGCTCGCCCAGACCCTGCGCAGCGGCCGCCCGGCCCCGCGCATGCTGCCCACCGCGACCTGGCTGCCCGAAAAGACGGGCAAGACCGCCGCCGCCTCGCGCGTCCGCCAGGCCGCCGCCTAGCCCCTGTCTACCCCACCCGGCTCTTTCGTCCGCCGCGCTTTTCCCCCGAGATCTCCCAAGATTCCTCAAGATCCTTCGTGGAAAGGCGACGGAAATGCATATAATTTTCCGCCCTTGCAGCCGCCTGCGCCCGTCCGCGAGAATCCAAAATGATCCGCACACCTCCCATTAATGTTAGGCGGCGCGGAAAAAACGTAATAATTTCGCAGATTGGCAGATGACGGAACGCGGACCGAAAAGCGAAAATTAGGGACGGGTTAGACAACTAAGACCCAACTTGTGTTGTGGAGATCTCGATGACGTGCTCTCGTTTGTTCATCCTCGGTGCGCTGGTTGGTGGTGGGGCACTGGTTAGTGCGATCCCGGCAGCCTTGGCGCAGCCGGCCGCCGCGCAGCCGGCCGCTGCGAAGCCGGCAGCAGGTCCAGCGGCCAAGGCGGCGCCCAAGGCTCCGGCGGTGCCAGGAGCGCCGCAGCCGGTGAAGTACCCCTACGGCCTGGCCGAAGCGCGGGTACGCAGCGCGCAGAACCAAGTCGACCTCGTGACCGCGGCGGGCAAGCAGCAAGCCAAAAAGGATGACGTGGTCCTGCCGGGACAGCGGCTGGAGACCGGCAACGCGGCGATGACCGAGCTCGGCTTCGCCGACGGCACCCGGGTGCTGGTGGGGGAAAACTCGCAGCTGTCGATCTACGGCGCGGTGGCCGCGCCGGCGCCGGGCAAGAAGCCGCTGCCGTTCAAGCCGGGCAGCAACACCCTGACCAAGGGCGAGGTCTACGTCATCGTGCCGGCGCCCCCCGCGCCACCGACTCCGGCGGCGCCGGCGCCGGGCAAGAAGGCGAAGAAGGTCAAGGTGGCGCCCGCCAAGCTGCCGGCCAGCGCCGTGGTCGCCACGCCGCTCGGCAAGGTCCGGGTGCTGCAGGGGGCGCGGGCGCGCATCAGCGTCCTGCCGGGCGGGATCACCCTGGTCTCGGTCTACGAAGGTAACTCCGAGCTGCAGGGCCAGGGGCCCAAGGCCAAGCCGGTGGTGATCGCCTCGGGCAGCGGCAGCAAGCTGCAGGATGCCAAGACGCCGCCGGTCGCGCCGGCGCCGCTCCCGGCACCGCCGACGGTCAGCGGCGCGCCGAACCTGGTGTTCTCGGTCGGGGCTCCGGCGGAGGTGCGCGGCACCTACGCGGCGGCGGCGGGCTCTCCCCCGGCGCAGTGGCACGTCCAGCTCGCGCAGGATGAGCAGTTCGAGCAGCTGGTGCGGGAGAGCCGGGTGCCGGCCACCGAGACGCGGCTGTTCGCGACGCCGCTGCCGCCGGGCGACTATGTGGCCCGGGTGAGCGCGGTGAGCGCCGAAGGGGCCGAGGGTCAGCCGAGCCCGAGCGTGAAGGTCAAGGTCGCCAAGGTCGTGCTGTGGCCGGGCAGCGAGGGCAAGCGCGCCGCGGTCCAGGTCGAAGGCAGCGGGCTGTTCTGCAGCCTCGATGGCGGCGACGCGGCACCGATGACGACGCCGCTGCCGCTGACGCCGGCGCGCGAGCACACCCTGCGCTGCACCACCGTGCAGACGGGCGCGACGCCCGAGCAGACCGCCGAGTACAAGATCACCGCCGCCCAGAGCGGGCCGCTGGTCGCCAAGGTCGAGCCGGGCACCGCGACCTGGACCGAGACCGAGGGCCAGCGCAAGGTGCGGCTGTCGCTGAGCGACGCCTCGGGGAACCCGCTGTCGGGCGCCAAGGTCGTGGCGGAAGGGGCCGGCGGGGCGCGCACCGACGCGGTCACCGAGGTCGGCACCACCGGCACCTACGAGACCACGGTGCACTGGAACAAGGGGCAGACCGGCCAGAGCGTCAACTACAAGATCAACGAGGTCGAGACCTACGCCGCGGCGCTGCCCGATGAGCAGCCGCCGGTGGACGAGAAGCCCAAAGAGGCGGCGCGGCCGGGCAGCAAGAAGGTCGCCGGCGAGTGGAGCCTGATGCCGCTCGTCCACGTGGACGTCCTGCACAACGTGGTGGCGATCGGTATCGGCACCGAGATCGGCCTGCGGATCAAGCTCGGGTACGGGGCGATCGCGTTCCACCTGCGGCCGCAGTATGAGTACTACTCGCCGGATCCGGCCTTCTCGCACGTCATCGCGGTGGGCCTGCCGATCACCTACCGCATCCGCAAGGACGTCGACAGCGAGTGGGTGCCCTACATCGGCGTCCTGCCGCAGTTCGTCGCCGACTTCAGCGCCCTGGCCCGCGACGGCGTGGCCATCGAGCCCGGGCAGTGGAAGACGCAGTTCGCCCTGGGCGGCCTCGCCGGCATCGAGCTGCGCCTGCGCCGTGGCGCGGTGTTCGTCGAAGGCGGCTACCGTTACGTCTTCGACCGCCCCGAGACCGTCGACTTCGCCAGCTTGAGCGGCGTGTTCGCAAACCTCGGCTACCGGCTGAACTTCTAGTCGCCCCGGCCGGCCCGCGCGGCGGCCGGCTCCTTGCACCTTCTGCTCCCTCTTTTCGCCCCCGCGGTCTGACGCCGACAAGGCAAGGTCCGCGCGGGGCGGCAAAAATCCCCAGCCAAATCAAAAGCCTGCAAGGCCCCCGAGCGGGCGTTGCATCGTGCCAAGCCTTGGTGCTACCGTCTCAGGTCAGTACGGGCAGATGCAACACGCGCAACAACTTGGCCGCTATCATCTACTCGACAGGGTGGCCTTTGGCGGCATGGCGGAGATCTATCGCGCCAAGACCGCCGACGCCCAGGGTCGGCTGCACGTGGTGGCGGTCAAGCGGGTGCTCGGCCACCTGTGCGAGGACGATGAGTTCATCCAGATGCTCATCGACGAGGCGCGGCTGACGGCGCTGCTCAAGCACCCCAACATCGCCCGGGTCTACGAGTTCTCCAAGGTCCAGAGCGAGTACTTCATCTCGATGGAGTACGTCGACGGCAAGGACATGCGGGCGCTGCTCGAGCGGGCGCGGCAGAACCAGGAGTGGCTGCCCGAGCACCTCATCGCCTACATCGGCATGCAGGTGGCGCGCGGGCTGCACGCGGCGCACATCCAGACCGACCGCAACGGCAGCCAGCTGAACATAGTGCACCGCGACGTGTCGCCGTCCAACGTGCTCCTGTCGTACGGCGGCGACGTCAAGCTGTGCGACTTCGGCATCGCCAAGGCGTCGGGGACGCGCTCGCAGACCAAGACCGGCGTCATCAAGGGCAAGGTCAAGTACATGTCGCCCGAGCAGGCGATGGGGCGCAAGCTCGATCACCGCTCGGACCTGTTCTCGCTCGGCACCCTGCTTTACGAGATGCTGACGCTGCAGGCGCCGTTTACCGCGACGACCGAGATCGAGCTCTTGTTCGCGGTGCGCGACGCGCGCAAGCGGCCCATCCGCGAGCTGCGCCCGAACCTGCATGCCGAGCTTGAGATCGTCATCGATCGGGCGATGGCCAAGTCGCGCTCGCAGCGCTTCCAGAACGGCGAGGAGTTCGCCAACTCGCTGCAGGCGTTCCTCGACGCGCACTACCCCAGCCAGGGGATCGCGGCGCTGTCGCAGTACCTGCGGGGGGCGTTCGCCAAGGAGATCGAGCGCGAGAACGCGGTCCTCAACGACTACATCATCGACGGCGCCAAGGTCGACGACAACGTCGGCGAGAACCTGCTGGCCGACGTGCTCGGGCCGGACGCCGAGTACACCCAGTTCACCGCCGCCTTCACCCAGGAGGCCGCCGAGGTGCTGGGGGTGCCGCCGCTGCCGCCGCCGGTCAACCCGAACCAGAAGATGCGGGTCCTGGCCGAAGTGACGATGCCGGGCGCCGAGGAGTTCGACGCCCTGCCCACCGCGCAGAAGGCGCGGGTGTCGGCGGAAGACCTGGGTATACC
>DAOMZC010000704.1:0-3987 GCA_035437965.1 Pseudomonadota bacterium | reverse complement strand
GACCACCGGCTAGACCACCGGCTAGACCACCGGCTAGCCGGCAACTCGCCAGTAATTAACGAGTCTGCGAGGCGGCGGGGCGGCGAGCCGGCAAGGCGGACAGGTCTATTAGGAGCAGGTAGGAGCAGGCGCGGCCGGCTACTCGCGGCAGAGTCGGCGCAGGGTGGCGAGGCGGACGACGATCACCTCGTCGTCGATTGTCTGGGCGTAGGCGACGATCTTCGGCCCGATCGCCGGTCTACCGACGAACACCTGGGCGTAGATCTCGTCCAGCAGCGGCAGCGGCATCTTGTATTTGCACAGGCGCGCGTAGTCGAAGATCCAGGCAAACCACTGATCTTTCTTGGTCGCCGCCGCCAGACGGAGCGAGCGGCGCAGCGCCTCGGTGATGATCGGCTCTTCGGGGGCGTCGCCGGCCTCGGCGCGGGTGCGCATCTCGGTGAGGCGCGGACCCATCATGCGCTCGGCCTCTTCGATGCGGCCCATGGCCAGGACCTTGTCCGAGAGGCCCCAGAACAGGCGGTAGGCCGAGCCGCGGTTTGCGCTCTGGCCCTGATCGCTGGCGTCGCCGTCGTTGTGCGAGACGTGGGTCGGACCGTCGGGGAGCAGGGTGCCCGGGTCGAGGCTCGGCACGTTGGACATCGACATGCTGCCCGGCATGCCCCCGGGGAGGCCGGGGTTTGTCATGTTGCTGCCGGCGGTGCTGAACGTGCTGACCGAGGCCACCGAGACCGGGTTTGTCGAGGTATCCTCGACGTTGCTGGCGACGCTGACCGGCGAGCCGGCGGGCGGCGCGTTCCACTGCGGGGTGTAGTTCACGGTCGGGCGGTGGGGGGACGGATCGTCTTCGCGCTCCAGGGTGAACTGCTGGGTGCCGACGCCCAGGATGTCGCCGGAGTTGAGGGTGACCGGAGCGGTCGCGTTGATGCCGTTGACCCGCGAGCCGTTGCGGCTGCCGAGGTCTTCCAAGACCACTGCGCTGGGGGTGACGCGCAGGCGCGCGTGGCGCCGCGATACCATGGGTTCATCGACGCGGAGATAGCACTCCGGCCCGCGACCGATGATGATCTCGCCTAGCGGCAAGTTGATCTCCATGGTGCGCATGCGCAGCCTAAATCGGGCCATGGTCTTAAAGTTACTCTAGACCAGTCAACGCTCACAAGTACCCTGTGCTAGCGAGGGAAGCGGGCCCCGATCGGCGAGGTCCGCCAAGCGGGCCGGCCACGAGACCGGCAGGGACCGGCCAGGAACCGGCCAGGGACCGGCAGGGACCGGCAGGGACCGGCAGGGACCGGCAGGGACCGGCAGGGACCGGCCAGGGACCGGCCAGGGACCGGCCAGGAACCGCCAGAGACCGGCCAGGAGGCCGGCCAGATACCGGCAGGGGCCGGCAGGGGGTCAGCAGGGACTTGCACTCGCGACGGCCGCCACGAAGGGCGATCGCGCTTGATTCTCGTCGGGGGTTTAGTGTACCTCAGACATCGTCATGTCTGAATCGCGCGAACATTTGACGGCTATGGGTACGGCTACAGCTACGGGGAAGCCGGCGGCGAGCGCCGATGCGAAAGAGTTACCGCAAGGGCAACCGCAGGCCACCGGGGAGCCGGGCTTACTGGGTCTAGGCCAGGCAGGCCAGGCGCCCGCGCCCACCTGGAAGGTGCAGCTTGATCGGGCCCAGGTGCTCGCCGCGGAGCTCGGGCTGCGGCCCCAGCAGGTCGAGCGCACCCTGGAGCTCCTTGATGGCGGGGCGACGCTGCCGTTTATCGCCCGCTACCGCAAGGAAGTGACCTCGGGGCTCGATGAAGTCCAGATCGCCGCCATCCAGGAGCGCGGCGCCTACCTTACAGAGCTCGTGGCGCGCAAGAGCTCGATCCTCACCGAGATCCACAAGCAGGGCAAGCTGACCCCGGCGCTGGAGAAGCGCATCCTCGCCACCCTGTCCAAGACCGAGCTCGAGGACCTGTACCTGCCCTACAAGCCCAAGCGGCGGACGCGGGCGACCATCGCGCGCGAAAAGGGCCTGGAGCCGCTCGCCCAGCGCATCCTCGCCCAGGAGGACACCGCCCCGGCGCGGGACGAGCTCGCCGCCCCCTACCTGAGCGCCGAAAAGGGCCTGCCCGACAGCGACAGCGTCTTTGCCGGGGCGCGCGACATCATCGCCGAGGTACTCTCGGACGACGCCAACGTGCGGGCGTCCTTGCGCGCCATGGCCATGGAAGAGGGCGTTATGCGCTCGCGGCTCATCAAGCGCAAGGAAGAGGAGGAAGACTCCACGCCCGAGCCTGGCAACGAAAAGGATCCCGGCGCCCCGCCGCGGCCGGCCAAAGAGGCCAAAAAGGAAGACCCGGCCGCCAAGTTCACCGACTACTTCGAGTACGAGGAAGCGGTCAAGACCATCCCCTCGCACCGCATGCTGGCGCTGCGCCGCGGCGAAAAAGAGGGGGTGCTGCGCGTCACCCTGGAGCTCGATCGCGAGGCGGCGGTGGCGATCGTCGCCCGCCACGCCATCCGCAACCCGCGGGCGGCCCTTCTGCGCGAGCTCGAGCTGGCGCTTGCCGATGCCTGGGAGCGCCTGCTAAAGCCCGCGATCGAGGTCGACGTGCGCCTGGCCCTGCGCGAGCGCGCCGACGCCGAGGCGATTCGCGTATTTGCCGAGAACCTGCGCCACCTCCTGCTCGCCCCGCCGCTCGGCGGCCGGCGGGTGCTGGCGCTCGATCCGGGCTACCGCACCGGCTGCAAGCTGGCGATTATCGACGAGAAGGGCGATCTGGGCGCCCACGACATCATCTTCCCGACCCACAGCGAGTCCCGCCGGGGCGAGGCGGCGACCCGCCTGGAGCAGCTCATCGCCGAGCACAAGATCCAGGCGATCGCGATCGGCAACGGCACCGCCAGCCGCGAGACCGAGGGCTTCGTCCGCCGCCTGGCCAGCACCGGCCGGCTGCCCGGGGTCAAGGTGGTCGTCGTCAACGAGGCCGGGGCGTCGGTGTACTCGACCTCCGAGGTCGGCCGCCAGGAGTTCCCCACCCACGACCCGACGGTGCGCGGCGCGGTGTCGATCGGGCGCCGGCTGCAGGACCCGCTGGCCGAGCTGGTGAAGATCGATCCGAAGTCGATCGGGGTCGGGCAGTACCAGCACGACGTGCACCAGCCGACGCTCAAGAAGCAGCTCGATCAGGTGGTCGAGAGCTGCGTGAACCAGATCGGCGTCGACGTCAACACCGCCTCGCCGCGCCTCCTGCAGTACGTCGCCGGGATCGGCGAGACGCTGGCCGGCAACATCGCCACTTATCGCAGCGAGCACGGCCCGTTCGTCAGCCGCCGCCAGCTGCTCGATGTGCCGCGCATGGGGCCCAAGGCGTTCGAGCAGGCGGCGGGCTTTCTGCGCATCCGCGAAAACGGCGACAACCCGCTCGATGCCTCGGCCGTCCACCCCGAGAGCTACGACGTGGTCGAGCACATGGCCCGCGACCTCGCGGTCGAGGTCAAGGAGCTCATCGGCAACAGCGATCTAGTCAGTCGCATCGAGCTCTCCCGCTACATCGACGACCGGCGCGGCGAGCCGACGCTGCGTGACATCCTCGGCGAGCTTGAGAAGCCGGGGCGCGATCCGCGCAAGGAATTCGAAGAGGTCGGCTTCAACCCGAGCGTCACCGAGGTCTCGCACCTGCAGGAGGGGATGATCCTCAACGGGGTGGTCACCAACGTGACCAACTTCGGCGCGTTCGTCGATGTCGGCGTCCACCAGGACGGGCTCGTCCACGTCTCGGAGCTCGCCCACCGCTTCATCAAGGATCCGGCCGAGGCGGTCAAGGTCGGCGACAAGGTGAAGGTCAAGGTCATCAAGGTCGAGCTCGACCGGATGCGCATAGGCCTGTCGATCAAGGCGGCGACCGAGGCTCCCAAGGCCGAGCCTGGGGACGCCCGCAAGGGCCGCGAGGCCCCCCAGGGCCGCGGTCGCGAGCGCTCCGAAGGACCACGCCCCGA
>DAOMZC010000703.1:0-3990 GCA_035437965.1 Pseudomonadota bacterium | reverse complement strand
GAGCTCTCGCGGCGCCTCGGGGCCGCGGGGTCGGCGGTGCGCGCGACCGCGGCGCACCCGGGCTGGACGGCGACGGATCTCCAGCGCACCGCGGGCGCGGTGCGGTTCCTGAACCCGATCTTCGCGATGAAGCCCGAGGGGGGCGCGATGCCGACGATCCGCGCGGCGGTCGATCCGCCGGCGCAGAGCGGCACCTACTGGGGGCCGGCGGGCCTCTTCGAGATGAACGGCCCCCCCGCGCGCGCCCGCCTCAGCCGCAGCGCCCGCGACGCCGCGGTGGCCGCCCGCCTGTGGACGACCAGCGAGACGCTCACCGGCATCCACTACGGCCTGCCCGCCGGCGCCGCGGCCTGAGCCGACGGAACCACAGGTAATCCGGTGAGCGACGAACCACCCTCGGGACTGGCCGACGAGCGACGGACGACGCTGCTGCAGGCGGCGGTCGCCGTCTTTGCCCGCTACGGCTACCGCAAGGCCTCCATGGACGAGGTGGCTCGCGCCGCGGGTCTCTCGCGGCAGGGCCTGTACCTGCACTTCCCGACCAAGGAGGCCCTCTTCCGCGAGGTCGTGGAGTGGCTGCTGAAGCGCTCGCTCGCCGCCGCGCAGGCCGCCCTCACCGATGAGGCGCGACCGCTCGAAGAGCGGCTCGTCGGGGCCTTCGACGCGATGTACGGCCACTACATCGAGAGCCTCGGCGCCACCCCGCACCTGGCCGAGCTGTTCGAGACCTCGGCGCGCCTGGTCGGCCCCCTCATCAAGCAGCAGGAGTGCTCGTTCCGCGGCGCCGTCACCGACCTCCTTTCGCGCGCGGGCCTCGGCCGGCTATGGGCGGGGGCGGGGCTGTCGGCCCACGACCTTGCCGAGACGCTGGAGGCCGTCGCCTACGGCCTCAAGCACCGCATCGGCTCGCGGGCCGATTACCTGCTGCGCATCGGCCGCGCGGTGCGGCTGGTCTGCGGACCGCGCTCCGCCTGACAGCCCCGTCGCGCCCGCCGGCCGGCGGAAGGAATTTTCCCGCGAACCGACTATGATGTATCTCCACCTAGGAAGGTATCCATGGCCAAGCGGGACAAGACCAAAGAGGGAAGCGACGACGGGCGCAAGCTCGTCGCCGCCCACGGCTGGAAGCAGCGCGCGGTGCGCACGGCGGCCGGCTACTACGACCTTTCGACCGAGGATCTCGGCGATGTACCGGTGCGGCTGTTTCTGACCCCGCAGCTGCTCGCCGGGGCCGAGGACATCCTGTACCGCCAGATCGTCAACGCGACGCGCTTTCCCGGCGTGCGCCTCGTAGTAATCACCCCGGACTCCCACTACGGGTACGGCGTGCCGGTCGGCTGCGTCATCCTCACCGACGCGAGCTACGGCGCGGTGGCGATGGGCCCGGTGGGCTTCGACATCGGCTGCGGCATGATGAGCGCCAGCTCCGCGGTGCCCGCCGAGGAGGCGACCCCCGAGCGCCGCCGCGACTTCAACCGCGAGGTGATGGAGCGCGTCGAGATGGGGCAGGGCGGTCGCAGCACCCGCCTGCGCAACCTCGACAAGAAAGAGTTCAACGAGCTCGTCCGCGGCGGCGCCGAGTACTACGTAAACAAGTACGGCGCCAGCTTCGACCGCAGCCAGGCCGAGCGGCACCGCATCCCGGTCGACGACAGCTGGGACATCCCCTTCGGTGGCGCCGGCCACCCCGAGCGCGGCCTCGGCCAGATCGGCTCGCTCGGCGGCGGCAACCACTTCATCGAGCTGCAGCGCTCGGAGCAGACCGGCACCCTGTTCGTGCAGGTCCACACCGGCAGCCGGGGCTTTGGCCACGGCCTGGCGACCAACTACTTCGAGCTCGCGCGCGCCGAGCGCCCCGACGAGATCCGCGACATCGACCTGGGCTACTTCACCCCGCAGTCGCGCCACTACAAGAGCTACCTGAACGCGGTCGCCGCCGGCGGCAACTACGCGATCCTCAACCGCCTGGTGATCTTCGAGCAGATCGCCGAGGCGTTCAAGAAGGTCTTCCGCCGCGAGCTGCAGCTCGTCTACGAGATCAGCCACAACCTCGTGCAGAAGGAGTGGCACCCCGACTACGGCGAGGTCCTGTGCCACCGCAAGGGGGCGACTCGCGCCTTCCCCGCCGGGCACCCCGGGCTCGTCGGCACCCCGTGGGAGAAGACCGGGCACCCGGTGCTGATCCCGGGCAGCAACAAGGACTACTCGTTCATCCTGCGGCCGCTGCCCGCTGCGGCGCTGTCGGGCTACAGCGTGAATCACGGGGCGGGCCGGCAGATGTCGCGCGGCGAGGCGATCCGCACCCTGTCGCAGCGCGACATCGACGCGCAGTACAAGGCCGCCGGCATCCTCGTCAACCTCGACGGCCGGGTGCCGATCGACGAGGCGTCCCCGTGCTACAAGCCGGCGCGCGAGGTGGTGCAGGCGGTGCTCGACGCGGGCCTGGCGCGCATCGAGCACGAGCTGTGGCCGCTGTCCTCGCTCAAAGGCACCGACACCCGGCCGCGGCGCGGCGCCGAGCGCTGGAAGAACAAGGCCCGCCGCCGGCCCGAAGGCGCCGCGGCCCAGGGCGACAACTTCGGTGCCGACCTCGAGGTCGATGTCGACGACGACGGCAGCGACAACGCCAGCGATGACAGCGGCGGCGGTAACAGCGAGGGCGGCTCCAGCTCGAACCACTACTGAAGCGACCCGAAATCCCCAAGATCCGGCCGAATCCACGCGCCAGCGGGCTTGAAAAAGCGATCCGCATCGTAAAAATCGCGCACAAACGGATTTTGCGAGCAATTTGCATCGTTGAAACCGCGCGCGAGCGGACTTTGCGAGCAATTTGCATCGTAAAAATCGCGCGCAAACGGATTTTGCGAGCAATTTGCATCGTTGAAATCGCGCGCAAACGGATTTTGCGAGCAATTTGCATCGTTGAAATCGCGCGCACGCGGACTCTGCGAGCGATTTGCACGGGCAAATTCACCCGGAAACGGCTTTTGCGCGGTTTAGCGAAGCCGCACGAAAGGCGCTCGGCGCGCGCGATGGTGCCGATTACAATGAGCGGGTGGAGATCGCTGGACCCAGCTCGCTTGGTTTAGACCCCTCGGGGCTTGGGACGGTCCCTTCGCCCACCGCGGCGCGCTTCCGCGCCCTGGTTACCCACTTCATGTCGCCGGCGCAGTCGTTCCGGCTGCACAGCTACGGCGACGGCGAGGCGCAGCTGCGCGACGAGCGGCCGGGCAAGCCCCCGCTGTTCATCGTGATCATCAACGGCGGCAAGGACGACGAGCGCTCGCTGCGCGTGCGGCTCACCCGGCTGGCCAGCGAGAACGTCACCGATCAGCACATCGTGCTGGTCGCCAACCACAGCTGGATGCCCGAGGCGCTCAAGAAGCTCGGCCAGCAGTTCTGGCCCAAGCTGCAGCTCTACCAGCTGACCGCCGACGCCGTCATCGAGGTCAAGCCGCGGCGGCCGCTGCCCGTGCTGCTCGCCGCGCTCAAGGCGCAGGGGCGCACGCCGCCGCTCGTCCTCAGCGAGCCAGAGTTCGCCGAGCGGTGCGCGAACGCCGAGGCGGAGAAGCAGCGGCTCGCCGACCGCTACGACGAGGCGCTGCTGCGCCGGGCGACGCCGCTTACCTTCGCGCTGGCGGCGCTGCTCGTCGCCCTCTATGGCCTTGGCCGGCTGTGGCAGAGCAAGGGCGACAGCGCGACGGTGCTGGTGCAGCTGGGGGCGCGCGTCGGGCCGTTCGTGCGCGACGGCGAGTGGTGGCGGCTTCTCAGCAGCAGCCTGCTGCATCCGGGCCTCATCCACCTGGCGCTCGCCGTGCTGGTGGTGCTGTCGCTGGTGCACCAGGCGGAGAAGCTGCTCGGGACGGCGCAGCTCTTGGCGCTGTACACGGTCGCGGCGCTCGGCGGCGGGCTTTGCGCGATGCTGGCGCCGGGGGCGACGGCGCTCGGGCTGGGCGTGGGGGCGGGCGGGGCGCTGTGGGGGGTGCTGGC
>DAOMZC010000702.1:0-3992 GCA_035437965.1 Pseudomonadota bacterium | reverse complement strand
CAGACTTGTGCTCTTCCGACCGGCGCGCCCACTGCGCCGTCGACGCCCGCGGTCGATCGGGCGCGCTGGCGAGGTCCGGCGGCGGCGCGACTCGCGGGGCGGCGACCAGCGGCGGCGGCACCGACGCCAGGACGGCCTGGCTCCCGCCCGACGGCGGCGCCAGCGTCTCCGGCAGCGGCTTGTACGGATCGTCAAGGCTGAAGGTCAGCGCCGAGAAATCAGCGACCGCGACGAGCAGCGCCCGCCCGTTGTGAGCGAGCTTGACGGCGTTGCGACCCTCGGCGATGCGGCCGCGCAGGCTCGGGGCCGGCGGCGCCGCGGGGTCCGGCGTCGCCAGGTCGTAAATCAGCACCCCGGCCGGGCCGCAGGCGACGTACAGGGTGTCCCCGACCTGCAGCATGTCCTGGATGGTGGCCGCCACCGTCCAGGCGGCCTGCACCTGGCCGGCCTCGTCCACGAGCTGCAGGGACTGCGGACCGGCCACCCGCGCCTGCCGGGCCCCCGCCGCCGGGCCCGTCCCGAGCAGCGCAACCCCGACGCACAGGCCCAGGGCCAAAAGTAGCTTCTTCACGTTTCTGGTCATCCGGAGCTCCCGTCTTGCATCGCTTCCGCGGCAGCATAAAGCAAGCGATGTGCCCGCGGCGCAGCGGCCGGCGCGCCTCGGGCAGCAGCCGGCCGGGGCGCCGGGCGTCACGGATTTCTGCGCCGACGCGGCAGAAACTTCGGCGCTTGGCAGGCTGAGGCAAAACTACACGCGACCCGCTCTCGGGTCGGCGGTGCTCACAGCCACGAGGCTGCTCCGCGCGGCCCCGCACGAACTCGGGCCGCTCGCTATCTTCTGCCTCAGCCTGTCAGGCCAGGTCCGGCTTGCTCGACGGCCCGTTCTTCTGAGCGCCGCGGGCGCGCTGGGCGGCGTCGAGCACCTCGCGCACCCGCTGCAGCAGCGCCGCCGGTCCGTACGGCTTGGCCAGCCACGCCTGCACCCCGTCCTCGATCGCGACCGGCGACAGACCGCTGTCGCCGTAGCCGGAGGCCATGAGCACGGTCAGACCGGGCCGGCGCTCCATCAGGCACTGCGCCAGCTCCTGGCCGCGCATCTGCGGCAGGATGACATCGGTGAACAGCAGGTCGAGCGGCTCGTCGCCGAGCTCCTCGACCCGCGCCAGCGCCGACGCCCCGTCGGCGGCCTCGTAGACCTTGTAGCCCTGGGTGCGCAGCACCCGCACCGCCAGGTCGCGCACCGACTGATCGTCCTCGACGATCAGCACCGTCTCGGTGCCGCGCGGCAGCTCGAGGCTGCGCGGCGCGGTGGGCGACCGCGCCGGATCGTGCGACCGTGGCAGCGCGATGGTGAACTCCGCCCCCTGGCCCGGCGCGCTCTGGGCGACGATGCCGCCGCCGAGCTGCTTGATGATGCCGTAGCACACCGCCAGGCCCAGGCCGGTCCCGGCGCCCATGACCTTGGTCGAGAAGAACGGCTCGAAGATGTGCTTCATCGTCTCGGCGGTCATCCCGACGCCGTTGTCGCGCACCTTGAGCAGCACGTACTCGCCCGGGGTCACCCCCAGCGCCCGCGCCTCGCCACCAAGGACCATGGTGTTGCGCGCCTGGATCTTGATGTGCCCGGCGGCGACGATGGCGTCGCGGGCGTTGACCAGCAGGTTGACGATGACCTGCTCGATCTGGGCGACGTCGACCTGGACGCTCCACAGCGCCGGCTCGATGTCCACCTGCAGCTCGATCTCCTCGCGGATGAGGCGGCGCAGCATGTACGCCAGGTCGTGCAGCACCTGGTCGAGGTTGACGCTGCGCGGGCTCGGCGGCTGGCGGCGGGCGAACGCCAAGAGCTGGCGCACCAGGCCCGCCGCCCGGTCCGCGGCCCGCATCACCTCCAAGAGGTCCGGCTGGCTGGCGTGCTGCGGCGGCAGGTCGGCGCGCACGAACTCGGCGCTGCCGCGGATGACCACCAGGAGGTTATTGAAGTCATGCGCCACCCCGCCGGCCAGCCGCCCGAGCGCCTCCTGCTTCTGCGCCTGCACCAGCTGCTCTTGCAGCTGCCGCCGCTCGGTCACGTCGCGGATCACCGCCAGGGTGCCGATCGGCTGGTCGCCCTCGCCGTGCAGGGTCGAGACCGTGAACTCGACCGGCACCTGGATGAGATCCGAGCGCGCGAACTGCCCGCTGCCGACCTCGCTGAGGTCGCTGGGGCTGCGGGCCGCGGACTGCACGGCGCGGTTGAAGCTCTCGCCGCACAGCGAGGTCAGGGTGGTCCCGATGCAGCGCTCCGCCGGCTGCATGTAGAGCCGCTCGGCGGCGCGGTTCATGTAGGTGATCTTTCCAGCGGGGTCGATGGCGATGACCGCGTCGTTGATGCTGGTGAGCACGTCCGACTGGAAGCGCAGCTGCCGCTCGGCCTGCCGGTAGGCCGAGATGTCGGTGCCGCTCACCATCATGCGCACCACCGCACCGGACTCGTCGAGGATCGGGGTGGTGGCGACCCGGAACTCGCGCTCGTGGTCGCCGACGCGCAGGCGGATCTCGCCGCTGGAGACCTGCGGGCGCGCGAGCTCGCCGGTGTTCTCGTCGCCGAGCTGCCTGTATTGCGACCCCTTGGTGGCCAGCGTCCGGCCGGCCAGCGACTTCAAGAGTTCGCGGCGGCTGCGGCCGATCACCTGCGCCCCGGACACTCCGAAGACCTGCTCACTGGCCTTGTTCATGGCGGCCAGGTAGCTGTTGCCGCTCGGGTCGAGGTCGTAGACCATCACCGCGGTCTCCAGGTTGGTGAACACCCCGGCGAGGAACTCCTCGCGGTCGCGCAGGATGGCGAGGAAGCGGTCGACGAGGAACCCGACCCCGCCGAGCGTCACCGCGGCGAACGCGCCGCGCCGGCACAGCATCGACACGAGCTCGCTGCTCACCCGGCCCTGCACCCGCGGGCTGCAGGCGAGCTCCAGCCCCGCCGAGAGGGCCACCGCGCACAGGCCGAGCGCGGTGGCCAGCACCACGCCGCGCCGCCGGTGCTCAAGGCCCAGCAGCAGGATCGGCGCCACCAGCGCGAGCAGCGCCGCGCCCGAGTAGCGCAGCCCGAAGGCGAGGAGGCTCGTGGTGCTGACCGCGAGCAGGCTGGCGGTCGACACGTACAGCGCCTTACGCCGGTGCTGCAGCCGCAGGCTCAGCGCCAGGCAGATGCCGGCCGCGGCCACCGCGTTGACAATCGGCAGGACGGGCTGCGGCAGCTGATTGGCGGGGGTCCAGATGGAGAGGGGCAGGCAGCACAGGAGCATCAGCAAAAGACCGAGCAGGCACTGGCGCAGGAGGCGGGAGACATGCTTGCCAGCGATGAACTCCGCCCGACCGGCGGGGTGGGGGGGGCCGCCCGGCCGCTCGGTCATTGATAGCGCTCCGGTGGCACGGTGAGGAACTCGGGGTGCGGGTGACCGAAGAAGTAGCCCTGCATGAGGTCGCAGCCCAGGCTCATGAGGGCGTCGCGCTCCTGCCGGGTCTCGACCCCCTCGACGATCACGTCCACCGCGAGCTCCCGGCAGCCGGTGAGGACCATGCGCACCAGCTTCTGCCGCCGCGAGTCCTGGTGGACGTCGCGGATGAGCTGCATGTCCAGCTTGACCACGTCGGGCCGCAGGTGAAGGAGGCTCAGAAGGCCCGCATAGCCGGCGCCCAGATCATCGACAGCGACCCCGTAGCCGAGCGTGCGCAGGGTAAACAGCGCCCGCTCGACCGCGCCCGGGTCCTGCAGCGAGGCGCGCTCGGTGACCTCCAGGATCACCCGCGCCGCGTGCTCGGACAGCGGGGCGCGGGCGTCGAGCAGGTCGGGATCCACCAGGTCGAGCGGGTGGATGTTGACGAGCAGCCGGCTGCTCGCCGGCAGGGACGCCGCCGCTGTCGCCGCGAGCTCGCGGACGCGGCGCCCGAGCGGCGCCAGCTGCGACAGCGTCTCGGCCGCGCCGAGCACCGCGTCGGGGGTCGGCACGGCC
>DAOMZC010000701.1:0-3997 GCA_035437965.1 Pseudomonadota bacterium | reverse complement strand
CGACCAGCCCGGGCGCCTGGGACGGCCCTGCCCCGCTCGGCGCCGCCGGACTCTGCTCGACGGCCTGGACCTTCACCGGGCGCTGGCAGCGGGTCCGCTCGATCCCGCCCTGGCGGAACGCCACGATCACCGTGTGCACGCCCGGCCGCTCGGCAAAGACCTCGAAGCAGAGGGTGCTCGCGCGGCCGTCGGCACCGACCCGCAGGACCCCGTCGCTGGGGCTGCGCGCCAAAAGCCCCCCCGCGGCGGGCAGCTCGAGTACGACCTCCAGATCGATCGGCCGCTCATCGCTGCGCGGGAGCTCCAGCCGGCTCGCGCCGTCGGCGCTGGCCTGCGGGCGGGCCGAGACCTCGATCGTGAAGGTCGTCTGCGGCCGGGCCTCCCGCGGCATCCGCAGCGTCGGGTAGGTCGTGATCGGAGCAGGCGCCGCCCGCCGCCCGGTCAGCCACTTGAAGAAGCCGCTGACCTGGCCGAGGCTCTTGCACACAAGCTCGTCCGCGGGGCCCATGAACGGGCCGCGCTTGTCGCCTCCCGGTTCGGAGGGGGCGCCCTGAGCCTGGGAATACTCGCGCAGGGCCGCCTGCACCTTGGCCGGCAGCGTGCGCGGCGCTTCCGCCGGAGCCTGCAGCCGCCCCTGCAGCGCGCGCAGCGTCCGCTCGACGCCAGGCCAGTCCTTCCGGGTCAGCAGCTGCTCGAACTCGGGCAGCCAGCCCATGAGCTGCTCGCACAGCGGCTCCCAGTCCCGGGCACCGAGCTCCTCACACTGCTCCACCAGGAACACTTGCAGCGCTCTTGCCAGCTCGGCGAGCTGGGCCTTCGGGGCGTTCGTCATCGACATGGGCATCTCCACAAAGCGGGACAAAGCGGAACTACTCCATCGGCAGGATGAGCTGCTCGCGCAGCGCCGCCACCGGCAGCCGCTTGAAGAACCAGGCACTGGTCGCCGCCGAGCCAGTGAGCAGCGCCTGCTGATCGGCGTACTGATCCGCAACCAGGCGGCCCATCGCCCGCGCCTCGGCAAACGGCCGGCTGCCGAGCAGCGCCGGGTCGACATAATCCCAGCTGTCGCCCGCCGCGGTCGGCTGCCACCCGAGCACCGCGTGCCCCTGCACCAGCACCAGGGCGGCGTTCAGCGACGCCGCCTCAAGCAGGCTGGCCATCAGCACCGTCCCGTCCAGGCAGTTGGCCGAGCGCTGCGCCAGCGACTCGCGCGGCAGCCGCACCCGCTGCAGGTACAGCCCCGGCACGGCGCTCGCGACGGAGACCGAGTTCACGTAGGCCAGGCCGTCCTGCTGCAGCGCGTTGTAGATCGCCTCGACCTGCGCCTCTACGCCGGGGGCGTCGACTTGGTAGCTCTTCATCTCTTTGTCGGGCAGGTGCTCGACGGCGCGCCGCAGGACCGCGTGCACCGCCGGGCAGTTCGGCGTCACCCAGGCGCCCAGGTAGGCCGAGCAGTCCCGCGTCCCGCCGGTGGCCGGATCGGCGATGGTCAGATAGGCGCTGGTGCGCGGGAGCAGCCACAGCGCGAACGTGCGGTGAAGCTCGGTCTGGCCGGCCAGATCGTCGACCTGCAGGTGCAGCGCGGCGCGGCAGATTTCGTTCACCGCGGCCGTCTTTTCGATCAGGAAGGCGGGCAGGTGGTGGACCTCGCGGGTGCTGCTCGCGGGCACCTCGACCGTGTCGATCGAGTGGGCGGAGTAGCCCTCGACAAACGAGGTGAAGCGCAGCCGCGCCGTGGTGCTGCGGAAGTTGCGGGCGGTAAAGGTAAGCAGCGGGTGCTCGCGCGCCTCCATCAGGTGGACAAAGCCGGTGGGCACCTGGGCCATGCGCAGCGCGACCTCGATGTCGAGCCCGGTGGTGTCGGCCCCGCGAGTCACCAGCCCGCCGCTGCGCCGCACCGGCTCCGCTGGCCCCGCCGCGCCCAGCTGCGTATTAAGCAGCGGCGGACTCGGCGGAGTTGTGCCAACGAGCTCGGCCAGCCGGCGCTCCGCGGCGAGGAGCTCGGTGAGAAGCTGCGCTCTGTTTGCCAGATCGGCGCAGCCAAACGCCCGGGCGCGCAGGTACTGCACCTTGGAGCGCAGCGAGCGCAAGTCGGAATCAGGACTGTTTGCGGACATGTAAAGTCTTACGCAGTGGTAGCGCAGAACCTGACCGGCAAGCAAACTTCGCGCCGACGCCGCCGCCATTCCTCGCTGCAGAGTCTGCCGCCGTCCCGACCAGGCCACCGGCGCCTTCGCGCTTTCAACGAGCGATTCTTGCAACAGACATTTTGCAACAGGCGTTTTGACTTCCTGTTCCTGCGCGCGCGATAGTCCCGCCGATCGAGTCTGCACCTCGCTCGTGCCCCATAGGCAGACTCAACAACCGGAACACTTCACGCTGTGGGAAAAGTCATGCGAAAACGACGCGATCTGACGCCTGCCTTCAGGCTTACCCCGCTTCCGATCTGCGCGCTCGGCTGGCTGCTCGGCGCGTCCGCCGGAGTCGCCGCCGCCGATCAGCTGTGCGACGATCCGGTGAACCTGCCCCGGCCGCTGTACCTCACTGTCGGGGACACCCAGGTGAACCTTATGAAGGAGCTCGGGCAGAAGCTGCGCGAGAAAGAGTCGCGCACCCTCATCTGGCGCGCCACCGGCTCGTGCACCAACCTCGACACCATCTACAGCGGCAGCAAGATGAGCGGCAACTTCTCCTACATCCCAAGCGGCTACGATCCGGTGGCCACCCCGACGCCGCCCACCTGCAGCGTGCCGCCGCCCGGGGTGAGCGCCGACCTCGCCAACTCGATCGTGTTTCTGGACGCCTGCGCCTCCGTAAAGCCCGCCTCCGTCGCCGATTTCCTCGGTCCGGTGCAGTCGTTCGTCTTTGTCACCCCGCTCGGCAGCGCGCAGACCGCCATCACCGCCGAGGAGGCCTACTTCGTCTTCGGCTTCGGCATGACCGGGCAGGTCGCGCCGTGGCTCGACAACAACCAGCTGCTCATCCGGCCGCCGACCAAGGGGACGATCCTCAGCATGGGAGCTTCGATCGGAGTGCCGGCCGGGAAGTGGAAGGGAGTGCCGGTGAACCTGTCGCAGGAGCTGGCGAGCATGCTGGCCACCGCGCCGCAGCCCGACCGCGCGCTCGGCATCCTCGGCTCGGAGGTGTATGACGGCTATCGCGGCCAGCTCAAGGCGCTCGGCTTCCGCGCGTTCGGGCAGTACCACGCGTACTTTCCCGACTCGACGCAGAACGCCTTCGACAAGCAGAACGTGCGCGATGGTCATTATCACATGTGGTCGTATACGCACTGGCTCCTGCAGCTCGACAAGGATGGCAAGCCGCGCAATCCGGACGCGCAGCGGGTCATCGATCTGCTGGTCGGCAACCCGACTTCGCCGGCGCCCGCCTTCGAGCCGATCGATGCGGTGGTCAAGGTCGGCCTCATTCCGCAGTGCGCGATGCGTGTCCGGCGCGGCCGCGAGGGCGGCGACTTTACCCGCTACGCGCCGCCTTTGCCCTGCGGCTGCTACTTCGACAAGCTGCAGAGCACGCAAGGCAGCCGCTGCCCGAGCTGCGCCGACTCCTCGACCTGCGGCGGTGGAGTCTGCCGCCACGGCTTCTGCGAGGCCAGCTGATGCGCGCGCGCAAGCTCTGCATGCTAGCTCTGTTGGCGGTGGCGGCAGGCTGCAAGGAGGCTCCGGATCGGCTCGATGCGGGGACGCCACCGGACGCCGCCGCGCCGCCCGCGGACCTCGCCTGCTTCGCGGACCCGGTCACCCATGTCCAGATCATCAATGCCTGCACGAGCGCGCAGCGGATCGACAAAAAGCCTGTCCTGCCGCTGCTCCGCCCCGATGGTACGCTGCCGCCCCTGCCCTGAGGCGCGGCGGCGCTGGCAGGCGTCGCTCGTGCTCGGCTGCGCGGGGCTCGCGCTGGCTCCGCTCGCCCGCGCCGACGAACGGACCGCCGCGCCGCTTGCCCCCATCGAGGATCCGGTCGCCGCGCCGCTTGCCGA
>DAOMZC010000700.1:0-4001 GCA_035437965.1 Pseudomonadota bacterium | reverse complement strand
TGGAAGGTTCCCTGAAGGTGCAGGCCGGCGCCGCTCGGCTCGAGGCGACAGGCGACGGGTAGCGGGCCGGCGAAGTCACACTCGAAGGCGGTGCCGCGGGCGGTCGGGTGCAGGGTGGAGCACAGATTGTTGCGGCAGAGCTCTAGCACGAGGTTCGGAGCGTCGGCTGAAGTGGCGGCGAGCTCGGCGGCGAAAGACACCCCGCCCGGGCACTGAATCACCGGGCAGCTCGGGAGGGGCAGGGTCCCGGGCTGGGCGAGCTCACCGCCCGGATCGCAGCCGAGGGAGCCCGCGCTTACGCCCAGCCACCCCAGCACCACCAGCGGGCCCAGGCCGCGCCCCCGGAAGGGGTCTCGGTCTACTCCACCGCCGGATGCTGCGCTCGTGCCAACTGCTGCCGGGTACGCGCTCATCGCAGGCAGGATAACACGGCGGCCGGGAGGACCGGCGCAGGGCGCCGCTACTCGTCAAGGCGCGCCTGAAAGCTGGAGTCCGCCGACGGCGGGTACCGCCGCGGGCGCGGGGCGCCGCTACTCGTCAAGGCCCAGGCTGATGCCGCCCGACTCGCTGTCCAGCTCGACGCGGCCCTCGCTGTGGCCGACGTGCACGACCCACTCGGACTTCTCCCGCGGGCGCCGCCGCATCTCGATCGCCAGTCCGTCGGCGCCCGAGATCTCGCCGCTGCGCGAGCGCAGCCGCGCCACCAGCGACGCCTTCTTGGCCCGCAGCGCCACATCACCGGAGGTCGTCGTCGCGGCGACCTGGCAGCCGCTCTTACAGGCGCCCTGAATCTGCAGATCGCCGGAGGTCGAGGTGAACTTCACCGGCGCCGCCACATCGCCGCGTATGAGGAGATCCCCGGAGGTCGACTCCATCGTCACCGCGCCGCTCGCCCGCTCGATCAGGCCCTCGCCGCTGGTCGTGTGCAGCGTCACCTTCGCCACCCCTCTTATGTGCGAATCGCCCGAGGTGGTCTTGACCACGACGTCGCCGTGGATTTCGCTTACCATCACGTCGCCGGAGATCGTCTTGATGTCGACGCTGCTGCCGGCCGGCAGCACCAGGCGGATCTGGCCGTCGCCGGCGTGCGGGCTGCCGTCGAACTCGGCCTGCAGCCGGCCCTTGCCTTTGTCGACCAGCCGCACCGCGTGGGCCTCGGTCTCGGTGGCGGTGAGCAGCACCTCGCCGGCCTTACCCGCGACCACCTCGACATCGGCCGAGCTGGTCTCGACGCTCACCGTGGTGGGGCCAGAGACCGCGGCCTGCGCGGTGAGCGTCTCGTTGGCCTCTTCAGCTTCGCCGCCACCGTCTTCGGCGTCGTAGTCGTCAAAGCGCCCAATCATGGCCGCGCCCTTGGCGGCCTGCGAGCTGTCGGAGTTCATCGAAAGGCCCGCCATCGGCCGCCCGAGCAGGCCGTGCAGCGAGTCACGCAGCCGCAGCGGCGACAGCGGGCTCGCCGCGACTATGCCCATCACTGCCGCGGCCGCCCCGACGGCGATCCACTGCAGGCTCTGCGCCCGGAAGCGCTTGCGCCAGCGCCCGCCGGCCTGCTGCTGGCTGACCAGCCGCTGGCTCAGCTGCGCCTCGACCTGCGACCACACCTTCGAGGGCGGGACGCCGCGGGCGCGCTGCGCGAACAGCTCGGTCTCGGCCCGCAGCCAGGCCATCTCCTTGATGCACACCGGGCAGAGCTCGGCGTGCGCCGCCACCTCGATCGCCAGCTCGGGGCTCAGCGTCCCGCGCACGAGGTTCTCTAGCTGCTCGACGGTGGTGACGCCACAGGGCAGCTTGGCGATCGCCGATTCATGATTCGTCAGTTCTGAACTCACGGTGCTCCTCCTAGGTACCGCGCCAGCTGCGCCCGAAGCTGCAGCCGCGCGCGATGAATTTCGTTTTTGACCTTGGCCACGCTCCAGCCCATGACCTCGGCGATGTCCTCGTAGGCAAGTCCATGATCGAGGCGCAAAAGGAGTGCGCTCTTGCGCGGCTCGCCGACGTAGGTCAGCGCCTCGGTCAGCACCCGCTCCGCCTCCTGCCCGAGCAGCACGGCGTCCGGGGTCGGCGCCGTATCGACCAGCTCGAGCTCCTCCGCTTCCCCTTCACCCTCGGGCAAGGCGCGCCGCTGTTCCTTGCGCACCCGGCACTGCTCCAGAAACACATTGCGCGCGATGCCGAACAGCCAGGTCTGCACCCGCGCCGCCTCGCGCAGCGACAGCAGCCGATCGTAGGCGCGGACGAAGGTCTCCTGGGTCGCATCGTCGGCGGCGGCGTCGTCGCGCAAGAGGTCGCCGAGGTAGCGCCGCACGCTCGGGCTGTGCCGCTCGAACAGGGTGCGGAACGCGGCGGCGTCGCCGGTGCGAGCGCGGACGACCAGCGGCTCGTCAATCGACACGATGGCCGAGCCGACCGGTGAGCCGACTGCGACCGGTCCGGCCTTGACGATCGCCACGCCGGCGCCCGACGGCGCGGTGGCGTCGCTGGGAGGCGCGGGCGGCGGATCGGACTGCGGGGGCAACATCGTCAAGACACGCGCTACGGTCATCACATCCGTACGTGAGGGGAGGAGCGATCTAGTTTCAGGTTTTTTTCAGCACCTCGCGCCACTCGCTGCTCACCGACGGGAAACTCCGTTTCGCTCCGGCGCGGCTAGGGCGGACCGATCGCCGCTTGCAGGGCCAGGAGCAGGCGCGCCTTGGCCTCGGCGATCCGCTCCGCGCGCGGCAGCGGTTCGACCTGATCGGCGCCGCCCGGCTCGGGAGCGAACGAGACCGTGCAGCCGGCCGCGTTGCGGTGACCGCCGCCGCCAAAGCTGCTGGCGACCTCGCCCAGGTGGACGCGCCCCTTGCCGCGCAGGCTGACGTAGATCCGATCGTCGCCGATCGTCAGGAGCCCGCCGACCTCGACCCCGCGCACGGCGCGCGCGTAGTTTACGAGCTTGCCTATATCATCGGGAACCGCCCGCGCCTCGTGCAGCATCTGATCGGTCAGGGTGAGCAGCGCCAGCCGCCCCTCGGCGTGGCGCTCCAGCGTCGGCAGCACCAGGGTGAGCAGGCGCAGCGCGCCCTCGGACAGCGACTCATCCAGGGCGAGCGCCGCGTCCCAGGTCGATACGCCGGCGGTGCTGCACGCCATCGCCAGACGGAACGCCTCGGCGTTGGTGCCCGGGTAGCGGAACCAGCCGCTGTCTTCGACCAGCGAGACCAGCAGCGCCGTGGCGAGCGGGTTGGGCATCGCCTCCTCGCGCAGCCCGAGGGCCGCCAGCAGCCGCCAGGCGATGACGCCGGCGCTCGTCGCCGTCGGGTCGCGCAGAACGAGCTCGCCGAAGTCGCTGACCACTTCATGGTGATCGAGGACGAGCAGCGGCCCGCTCACCGCCGGCGGCGGGAACCCCTCGCCGAGCAGGTGGCGCGCTCCGCAGTCGTGGACCAGCGTGGCGTCGAAGCGCAGCTCGCCGGGGATCCGCCGCCGCACCTCGGAGGCCCCGGGGAGGAAGCGGAAGCGCCGCGGCACCGGCTCGGGATTATATAGGTAGACCTGCTTGCCGAGCGCCCGCAGGCCGTGCGCCGACACCAGCATCGCGCCCAGCGCATCACCATCGAGCCGCGCGTGAGCGGCGAGCAGAAATCGCTGGCCCGCCTGCACCCGCGCCGCCGCCGCCGCCAGCGCTGCGGCAAAGCCCGCGGTCGGCGTCCCGCCAGGCGGCGGTGAGCTCCTGGCTGCCTCTATGTCCGAGCCCATACAACCCGTCCGATCAAGGTCTGCAGGCTACCCCGAATCCCCCCCGCATCCCAGCGCAAAGCCGAGCGCCGGCTACAGGAGGCGCGGCGCGCAGCCCGGCTTCCAGCGCCAAGCCGCCCAAGCATCCCCGAGCCGCCCGAGCATCCCGAGCCGCCAAGGCCCCCCGAGCCGTCCGAGTACCCCCAAGCCGCCCGAGCATCCCGAGCCGCCAAGGCTCCGCGCCGCCCCAGCATCCATCCCGAGCCGCCAACGCCCCCAGAGCC
>DAOMZC010000699.1:0-4009 GCA_035437965.1 Pseudomonadota bacterium | reverse complement strand
CTTGGGGGTGAGCTCGGCCGGCTCGCGCAGGTGGGTGTACTGAAACGAGAGCTGGATCGAGCGGCGGCTCACCCAGGCGCGGAAGTTGTCCGCTTCCTGCTCGATGTACTCGTAGCTGCCGTCGCGGCGGGCGCGCGTGCGGAGGACCAGCGAGCTCTCGTCGGTGGGCAGGGCGAGCATGCTCTTGCGGAAGGCGTCGTTGTAGTTGAAGTAGCGCTCGGCGTTCGACAGGTAGAGGAGCCGCACCGGGCGCTCGATGGCCTGCACCGCGGCGGCGATCGAGGACAGGCAGGCGCCGACGGTGAGGTCGCCGCGGACCATCACCACGCGGCCGGTACGGAACAGCGCCGCCAGGTAGCGGTACTGCTCGATGTCGTCGAGGAAGCTGGTCACGCCGCTCTGCTTGTAGATCATCAGCACGCTGCGGAAGCGCCGCGGTACGGCGTAGCGCGCGGTGCGGTAGGCGCGCACGACGGCGGCACGCCGCACCGGGTCGGTGTACTCCGCGGCAAGCAGGGACTCGGCCTGCTTCTCATTGCGCAGCTCCCACAGCGCCATGAACTCCTCGGGCGTGGCGGCGCTGAGGAAGAACACACGGTAGACGCGGTGCAGGTTGACCACAACCTGATCGAAGTCGAACAGGAAGACAAGCTCCGGTCGCGCCCACCCGGCGAGGACGTAGTTCTGGTCGCTACCGACGCCGATGTAGACGCCGCCGCGGCCGATGGCGGCGGGGCGGAACAGGTCGTGGCGCGACTCATTGGAGATGATGTAGTGCTGGTCGCGGACCAGGGCCGGCGGCGCCGGATCTTCAACGATGCCCTGCAGCGCCTGCGCCCACGCCGGCGGCAGCGGAGTCAGCGCTGCCGCGGTGGGCAGCGGCGCCGCCGCGGTCGCGAGCGCAGAACCGGCCGGGTGTGATGCTGCGGGTGAAGACGCTGCCGGAGCCAGCGCAGCTGCTGATGCCGCCGGCGCCGCCGGAGTCGGCGTCAGCGGTGTTGCCGCCGCCGGCGCGGACGGAGTCTTTGCCTGGGGTATTGCCGCTGCTGGTGCCGGCGCTGCCGGGGTCGGCGCCGCGGCGGGTGGTGCGATGGCCGTAGTGGCAGCGGTGGCGGAGGGCACCGCCGGCGCCGTGGGCGCTGCGGTTCGCAGGGGAGGAAACGGACCGCTGGCGCGGTCTGCGGCCCCGGTGGCAAGCAGAGTGAGGCAGGCTGCGACGCGGAGCAGGACCTGTGGGCGCGCTCCTTTGCTGCCTATCCCTGGCGAGTCCGCGGTCTTCAGCTCCCACTCGACGCGGCCGGCTCGGCGCGCCCCCGCAACCGGAGAAAAAAGAGACCTGTTCATCATGTCTGCTGGTCGGTGGCCCGGGGGAAGCCGCGCTATCCGGCTTATCCGGCCGCCGCGTTCATCATACCCGGCATTGGCCCTTCCCAAATAGCGGAAACCAACGGCAAAAAAGGCCCGGTCCGCCCAGACCGTAGGGGAGTCTCCCACCACGGCTTGGCGGCCGGTGTCAAAAGGACCTGGCGCCGCCGGACCGGCCTCGGGAAGTCAGGATTTTATGGGCTTGGCGCCGCAGGAGGGAGTCGGGTGGGACGGTCAGCAGGAGGCCGAGCTACTTGGGAAGGCCCTCGGTCGCCGTTCCCTTGGTGTGGCAGGCCACGCACGCGTAGGCGGCGCGGTAGGTGCGGCTCGTGTAGTAGTCGGCGTCGGGCAGCGGCGGCGGATCGGCCATCCCGGCGAGGCGCGCCTGCGTCGCCGCGAGGAGCAGCTCGATGCGGTCGGCGCGCGCCGGCAGCTGGTCGCGCGCCGGGTAGTGCGAGAGCGCCGGGTCCATTACGTTGGTGCTGACAAAGCCCAGCGCGCCGCGGGCAAACTGCAGCCGGGCGAGCGCCTCGTTAAGCAGCGGCTGCTTGTCCAGCGTCGCCGGCTCATCGGCTTTTTTGAGCAGCGCTTCGGCGCGCCGGACGAGCAGGTCGTTCATCAGCACCGGCCCGGCGACTTCCTGGGTCAGCTGGCGCTTCCCGTCGAGCGGTCGCGGCGGCGCCGCCGGCGGCCGGCTGCAGTCCAGGTGCTCGGGGGCGCACACCGTGGTCAGCAGCTTGTTCATGTGGTCCGCGTCGCCCGGATTTGCCACCGGATCGCGCCACGAGACCAGGGTCGCAAAGAGGCTGTAGCTGTCCGCGCGGGCGGCGTCGAGCATATCGAAGAGCAGGACCGGTGAGTGCTGCGGAGTCTCTTCGAGGCTCTCGCGGTTATAGCGCCCGCCGAGCGTCAGGGTCGCAAGCCGCGCGTCGTCGGGCCGCAGCTCGGCGGCGTGGCGCAGGAGCTCGGCCGACCGCACGAGCCGCGCCACCTGCTCGGTCCGATCGTTGCCGCCGGCGGCGTAGCGCTGCGGGCGGAGGAACTCTTTGGGCTTGAGCTGGCCGTCCTCCAGCGCCTGCTGACCGGCGTTGAGGAGGAAGCCCTGGTAGAAAAGCGTGAGACCGGCGTCGGTGCGTTCGGTCTCGTCGGTGAGCTCGCCGGCGTCGAGCTTCTGCAGGAGCTCCTTGGCGACCGCCTCCAGCCGCTGCTCGTAGTCGGGCAGGCCCTGCTGCGCCGCCTCGTCCTTCAGGTTCAGGGCGCTGAAGTACACCGGCTGCAGCTCTTTCCAAGTGAGCGGCCCCGGATCTTTGCCGCAGCCGCCGAGCAGCTGCAGGGCAGCGAGGGCCAGCCCTCCACCGAGGCAAGTGAAGCGAGCGAAGCGGGCAAGCAGGGTCGGGCGTCGCATGCGGCGAACTCCTTGGCAAAGAGAGTGTGGGGCAACATGCGATGAGCGGGCCGGCCCTGGCAAGCGCGGAGGTGCGCGAGCGCCGCGAAAGTGCAGCGCGCCGCATGCTTACTGGAGGGTGAACAGGGTGGCGGCCTCCTGCTTGAGGCGGGTGCAGGTGTACTGGCTGCTCAGCCGGATCATCTCGAAGACGCTGGTGGCGTCGACGGGCTTGGTCGGGACCTGCGCCTTCAGCGCGTTGTCGGTGGCGTCCAGGATGTACTGCGACGAGCGATCCACGATCGAGCCGGTGAGGCGGTTCTGGTTCACCTGCACGCCGTTATCGTAGCTGTACTTGCGCCGCTGGACGACGTAGACCGAGCCGTTGACCGGGCTCTGCGGGTTGACGGTGACGCCGGGCTTGGTGTCGCTGTCCTGGTCGAATACCAGCGGGTCAGCCTTGTCGGTCGGCAGCGGGTCGTTGAACGGCTCGACGAGGTTGCAGCCGATGCCGATGGCGACCTCGGCGCGGCGGAAGCCGAGCGCGCCCGGGCTGCCGTAGACCTGCACCGCCCCGGTGAGCATGGGCGTCGTGTCGGCGATCTTGTCCGGCACGTCGGTCATGATGAGCGCGACCTCGGACTTGACCATGACCTGGCACTCTTTTTGGTCCAGGACCAGCTTGCCCATCCCGTCGCGGCGAAACTCACCGACGCTGAGGATGGTGTTGGTGCTGCCCTTTTCGCCGAAGAACGGCAGGGTCTGGAGCGACGCCACCTTGGCCTTTATGCCCCAGAAGCCGATGAACTGATCGTCGTAGGCGTTCGTCACCGCGTCGGGGTTGGGCGGCGGCAGATCCACCACCGTCGAGGTCGCGAGGTCCGCCACCGCCAGATCCGGGCCGGTATTGTTCAAGCTCTGGCACCCTCCGAGGGGCAGCCCTAACGTCAGCCCGACCGTCAGCCCCAGGGCCAGCCCGACCACCGGATGGCGGCGCGGCGCGACTCGCAGACAGGCTGAGCCAGCGCTCGCTGCCGAGCTTGCGTCGGCAGCCGCAGGAAGTAGAGGTCCAATGCCGGGGTTCATGAGGTAACTCCTTGAGTGATTTAATTTTTCTAAAATTGCCCACCTTTCATCAGGTGTATCGTTTAATTTATCTTCTTGTTTTTCTAATATTTTTAAAACTTCTTGGTTACAAGTACTAGTGCCTTTTTCATCAGTAGGATGTACTTTATGCATCGGAATAGCTAATACAATGTA
>DAOMZC010000698.1:0-4018 GCA_035437965.1 Pseudomonadota bacterium | reverse complement strand
CTGCGCGCCGCGACGGCGCGCGGGCTCGGGGCCGGGGTGACCGGCCGCGGCGTCGGCATCTCCGGCGAGTCCGACACCGGGGTCTTCTCCGAGGGCGGCACCGCGATCGTCGGCCCTCCCTCGGCGAGGTCGGCCGGGAACTGCCCGAAAGCCCGCGTCTCGGCGTCGCCGGCGTCGGGGCCCGAGTCCAGGCTGGTCGGCGCGTAGGCGCGCGTATCGCCTTCATAGGCCGCAGCCGGGCTCGCTGCCAGGAACGCCCGGCTGGCGGCACCCACCGCCTCGCCCTTGGGGTCACGCAGGCGACCTCTCGCCAGCGGTCCGTCGACTGTGGTGTCTTCCTCGTGCACGCCCGGCCGCGGCGGCGGCAGCACCTTGGCGAACGCGGCGCCCGAGCGCGAGGTGGAAGGCCGCGCCGGCTCGGCGGCCCGCGCCATGCTGGAAGCCGCCTCGGCAATCGACTGCACGGTCGGCCGCGGCGTCGGTGGCGGCTTGCTGGAGTGCTTGCGCGTCTTGACGTTGCTCGGGGTCCACGAGCTCGGGGCGGCGTTGTCGGCCCCCAGGGCCCGCACCGTCCCGGTCTGCTTGGGCCCAAGGGCCAGGATCGCCCCGGTCTCCTTGCTCCCGCTGCGCCCGGTCGACGACGGCTCGGGCACCCGGATGGCCGCCATCGACATCGTCGCCCGCGCCCGCGCGAGCGGCTCGCTGGCGCCGCCGGACAGCGGCGGCGCGGCGGCGCGGAACTCGCGCACCGCGTCGAGCTCGACCTGCTCCTGCTCGAACTCGGCGCGGAACACCCGCTTCATCCACGCCGCCAGCTCCTTGCGCGAGAAGAACTCGCCGGAGGTGTACAGGAACGCCTGCAGGTCGCCGTGCAGGTCCATCGCCGTCTGGTAGCGATCGCCGACCGCCGGGGCCAGCGCCTTCATGACGATGCGCTCGAGCTCCTCGGGGATCTTGCGGTTGTAGGCGGTGGGCGGCAGGACCTCGACGTTCTTTATGCGATCGAGGACCGCCAGATCGTTGTCGGGCGGAAACAGGCGCTCGGCGGTGAGCAGCTCGTAAAGGACGATGCCGGTCGAGAAGATGTCGCTGCGCCGGTCGAGCTTCTCGCCGCGCACCTGCTCGGGCGACAGGTAGCCGAACTTGCCCTTGAGCACGCCGGCCTCGGTCTCCTGGCGCTTGGCCGACTCGATCTTGGCGACGCCGAAGTCGATGAGCTTGACCTCGCCCTCGAAGCTGATCATGACGTTGGCCGGCGACACGTCGCGGTGCACCAGGCCCAGGTCCTTGCCGATCGAGTCTTTCTTGTTGTGCGCGTAGTCGAGGGCCTCGCAAAGCTTCATGACGATAAAGCAGCTCTGGGCGAGCGGCATCGTCGGGGAGCCGTCGATCACCTGCTGCTTGCAGCGCTGCGCCGCCGAGCGCAGGTCGCGCCCGGCGATGTACTCCATGGCGATGTAGTAGCTCTCGTCGACCTTGCCCCAGTCGGAGACCTGCCCGATGTTGGGGTGGTTGAGCTGCACCACGAGCTTGGCCTCGTCGATGAACATCGAGACGAGCTCGCGGTCGTCGGCGATGAGCGGGATCATCTTCTTGACGACCACCAGCCGCTCAGAGCCCTCAAGACCAAACGTCTTGGCGCGGTAGATTTCCGCCATGCCGCCGACGTTGATGCGGTCAAAGAGGTAGTACTTTCCGAACTGATTGGGTTTTTTCACAACCACGTCCTCAGCGCGAAGCGGCGCCCCCGGCGGCATAGTGCGGCGCTGGGAGTAGACCGATCTAGCGTACGCTTACGGGTAGGTTAGCATCGCATCTAAGCGAATCACAATGTAGAACAAAGGTCAGCCGCGCCTCTAGCTGCACATTAAAGCGGCGCCAAGGAACACTTTTAGGGCAGCGTGGAGCATTGTGGAGGCCTGGCGGCTACATTCACCTATGAACACTCGTAAGGCCCGAGCCTGGTTGCCGAGGCCAGCGGAGCTTGCATAATTACAAGCCAAATACCGCCGCCGCGCAGCGCGCCGAGTCCAGGTCCGACTCGCAGGCCCCACAGCCAGGCGACCGGAAGTACGGACCGTCCAGAACCTCTCACCGCAAGGAGTCCCGATGTCGCGCGAGCCATTTGAGTTTGAAGCCGGGCTAAAGACCGTCCCCGCTACCTCTGGCAGTACGCCTCGCAGCGCTTCGGTCGGCGCTTCCGACAGCGCGGCCGGCAACGCGGCGAGCGGCGCTTCGGGGGGGAGCTCGGCGGGTGATTCGGCTGGTATTTCGGGCGCTATTTCGTCTGCTATTTCGTCTGCTATTTCGGGCAGCGACGCCGACGATCTCGACGACGGTGATGCCGATGAGGCCTTGGACATGAGCACCTTCGTCGAGGTGTTCTCCACCGACAACGAGATGGTGGCGCGCATGATCGTCGACGAGATCCTGCGGCCCCAGGGCGTGCGCGCCGGGCTGCACGATCGGCGCTCGCACAGCATGCCGGCGCCGGCGTCGATGGCCGGTACCCTCGGGGTGGCGGTGCCGGAAGAGGAAGCGGCGCAGGCGCGCACGCTCCTTCGCGAGGCGCAGAAGGACAAGATCCTCTACGGCGACGAGCAAGACGGCCACATCGTCGGGGAGACGGTAGCTTAGTGGCGATGGCGCGGTACGTCGCGCTCGTCATGCCAGCGGGGCCAGCAGGGCCTGCGGGGCCAGCGGGCCCTGCGGGGCCGGCTAGCGCGGTGGTCCGCCCCGGGGCGGGTCCCGGCGGGCCGGATCCGGCGCTGCTCGGCAGCAAGGGCGCTGGGCTCGTGCGCATGGCGCAGCTCGGCCTGCCGGTACCCCCGGGGCTCGTGGTCACCACCGAGTTGTGGCGCCGGCTCTATGGTCCCGCCCGCCGCGCCGACTCGCCCGCGCTCCCCGCGGAGGTCTGGAGCGAGCTCGAGTCCGCCCTCGCGGTCGTCGAGGACGCTGCCGGGGCCCGGCTCGGCGACCGCGACAACCCGCTGCTGCTGGCGGTGCGCTCGGGCGCGACGGTGTCGATGCCGGGGATGATGACCTCGGTGTGCAACCTCGGGCTCAACGACGAGACGGTCGCCGGCCTGGCCCGGCGGCTTGGCGATCGCCGCTGCGCGCTCGACTGCTACCGGCGCTTCCTGCACTGCTACGGCACCGTCGTGCTGGGGCTGCGACCGGCCGGCATGTTCGACTCGGATCCCCTGGACGCGCTGCTCTTTGAGTACAAGCAGCGACGCGGCATCCTCTTCGACGCCGACTTTGGCGAGGAGGACCTGACGACCCTGTGCGCGGCCTACAAAGAAGAAATCCGCCGCCGCCTGGGACCTGACGCCGTGCCCGACGATCCGCGGCAGCAGCTGCGCGCCGCGATCGACGCTGTGTTGCGCTCGTGGGACAGCGCGCGCGCCCGCGACTACCGCCGGCTGCACGACATCTCCGACGAGCTCGGCACCGCGGTGACCATTCAGACGATGGTCTTTGGAAACCTCGGGGGAAACCTCGGGGGAAACCTTGGGGGCAATCTTGGGGGCAACCTCGGCGCGGGCGCTGCAGGCGGGACCGGCTCCAGCCCCGCGGCCGAGCGCGGCGGCTCGGCGGTCACCTCGGCCGCCGGGGTCGCGTTCACCCGCGATCCGTCCAGCGGTGAGCCGGTGCTGTACGGCGAGTTCCTGCCCGGGGCGCAGGGCGAGGACGTGGTCGCCGGCGGCCACACGCCGCGCCCGCTCAGCGAGCTTGCGACCTGCATGCCGGCGGCGTACCGCGAGCTCGTCGCGGTGGCTCAGACGCTGGAGCAGCAGCTCGGCGATATGCAGGACATCGAGTTCACGATCGAGCGCGAGAAGCTGTGGCTCCTGCAGACGCGCACCGGCAAGCGCAGCGGCCGGGCGATGCTCAAGATCGCCTGCGACCTCCACCGCGAGGGCCAGCTTGCCGTCGAGCAGGCCCTCTTGCGGGTCGAGGCCGGACGGCTGAGCGAGCTCCTGCACCCGACTGTCGACCGGCAGGCGCCGCGGAT
>DAOMZC010000697.1:0-4024 GCA_035437965.1 Pseudomonadota bacterium | reverse complement strand
CGCGGTGCTCGACGAGCTGCGGGAGGTCGTCCACGCGCAGCTCGCGAATGAAGTATTCGCTCATGTGCATTCCTTTTAAATCAGGTGACTGTCGCGTGGCGAGGTCTGCGAAGGGGGATCTACAGTTACGGCTTGCCTTGTCCGGACATCAGCTGGAACGTGTACGAGCTGCTGGAGCCGCCGCCGGTCCGGACCACCGTCCGCGACACAGACTGGCCAGGACTTAGCACACCTTCGGGCAAGAACATGCGGTAGTACGGCTGGCCGTTCTTGGTCTTCTCGACTGCATCGACGGTGACGCCCACCGGCAGGCCGGTGACGACGGCGAGAAGGTGGGTGTCGATGACCGAGCTGCTCGTGTTGGTGATGAGCCACTCATCCCGCTCCCCCGAAGACGCGGTGAGCTGGATGCTCACCTGCCCAGTGACCGAGAGGAATTCAAGACCCTGGTCGCGCCGCGCCAGCGGATCGTTGTCGTCGATCGCCAGCCCGCTGGGCATGAGCCCGTCCTTGGCGCCGAGCGCGGCCAGATCGGGGCGATTGCGCGAGTACGCGAGGTCGTCGGCGCTCGGCTGGAGGATGGTGACGAACGCCGGATCGTAAAGTCCGTTTTCAAGGAAGTCGGTAAGATCGCCGATCTGCGCCGCGGTGAGCCCCAGGCCGGGCTGGGTGCCGTTGCCACGCGGGCTGGTAAACCGGGGGTCGAGCGTCGCGGCGGCGCCCGCCGTCGGGTCCTGCGGGATGCCGTCGTTGAAGTAGCTGACGACGTCGCGGATCTTGGTGAACGAGCCGTTGTGGAAGAACGTCCGCGCGTCCTTGAGCTGACGCAGACTCAAGCTGCGGAACTTGTAGACGTCGTTGGGGTTGGTGGTGATCTCGGCGCGGCCGGTGTCCTCAGCGTGATAGGCGGTAGCGTGGTTTCGCGCCGCCGCATTGAGCGCCTGGACCGGGTGATCACCGATGCCGACGTTGATGAAGTTCTCCTCGACGAACTGGCCGATGCCGGCGACGTCGGGATCGCCGGACTGCTTGTTGAGCATCGGTCCGCTGTGGCACTTGAAACAGCCGGCGCCACCAGCAGAAGCTTCGGTGAAAAACAGCTGGGCGCCGCGCAGCTGGCCTGCGGTCAAGGCAGTGTCGTCCCCCGCGAGGAACTTATCAAACGGAGTGCTCCGGGTGACCAGCGTCCGGAGGAAGGTCGCCTGCGCGCGGAGCTCGGTCTCATCGTTGATGAGGACCTTCATATCGCCCTTGGCGGCGGCCTGCGCGGCCTCTTCCGGGAACGCGTCCGTAAATAGCTTCACATAGGCGGGAAACTTCAGGAGCTCCGCCGCCTGCGAGCCCAGCATGCGGTGCGCATCGAGGAGGAGGAGCGTCATGTTCTCCCCGGCCGGATCGTTAAGCGGGTTGAGCCCGCCGATCGTCGTATGCGGCTCCCCACCAAGGCCGCCAAAAAGGAGGCGGTTATTGTAGGCGAAGCCGACAAGCGCCGGTGACTGGCGTCCCACGCTGTCCAGCTGGTCGAGCCGGCCGGTCCTAAGCAGGGACACTGTGGTGCCCTGGGGTGGTGGGTTGTTGTGGTAAAAAAGAGCTGGTGTCGTTACGATCTGCTGGCCGTTGACCGAGTAGATGTCGGTCAGGGTCGGGAGCGAGTCGACAAGCGTGTCGCCGGGGAACAGGGGCTGGCTGCGCAGCTTGGTGAGGTTCGCCATCGGCCGCCGGCGGGGAATGAAGTTCCCGCTGGCGTCGGTGTAGCCGCGGCCCTCGCCGCCGACGTTGAAGTTGAGCAGCTGGCCGGCCTTGCCGGCGGCCTCGCCGATATGGCAGGAGCCGCAGGAGCCGGTCTTGCTGGTGCCGGCGACGATCGCCTGAATGGTGGGGTCGGTGGAGCTCACCGTCCCGCCGAACGCCGTCCCCACGGGCAGGTTGAGGGGCTGCTCGGTGTTGAGGTTGATGCGCGCGGTCCGCACCGGATCGTGGAAGAGCAGCTTGCCGAGGTAGGTCTTGGCACGCGTCGTCTTGTAACGGCCAGGACGCAGCGGATCGTCGGGCGGCACCGGAATCGCCTCGTCATCGGCGGGGACCATGAGGTTTGTGAGGCCGCCGACCTGGCTACCAATGAAGGTGCGGACCGCCTGGGTGTCCTGGCCATTGACCGGGACATCGCTGGACTTTCCGCAGCCGCCCAGCAGAATAAGCGCCAGCGCGTTGGGAAGTATGGTTCCGCGCCGTCTCCTAGAAGGGTTCATTATCAGATGCTCCTTATCTTTCAGGTTACATGAGTTAGAGGTGTGGAGGACGCAAAATGGTTACAAGAAAATCACTGCGGCAGACCGCGCATCATTCCCATAAAAGACCGACTCACCTGTGGCAAGCTTGCCGCCTTTAATGACCTCCACACCGGCCGCGCCGGCCGCGCTGCGCGCCACGCACCGTACAGTCACCCTGCTGGCCCTCGCCGCATTTCTCGGCGGGGCGGCGCTGCGGATCTGCGACGGGCTGCTGCCGCGGCTGGCGCACGACTTTCATCTCACCGCGGGCGTGGCGGGGCAGGTCGTATTGACGTTCTCCATCGCCTACGGGGTCATGCAGCTTGTGTTTGGTCCGCTCGGCGACCGGTTTGGCAAGGCGCTGATGGTGTGCGTGGCGGTGCTTGGCTGCGCGGCGCTGGCGCTGGTTGCCGCGATGGCGCCGGGCTTCGCGACGCTGCTGGCGGCGCGGGCGGGCTGGGGCATGGCGGCCGCGGGGGTGATTCCGCTGGCCATGGCGTGGATCGGCGACGCGGTGCCGCTTCCGGAGCGGCAGCCCACGCTGGCCCGGCTGCTCACCGGCACGCTGTCGGGGGCTTCGCCCTCAGCTTGTCGGCCGCCTCGGCGATGCTGTCTCTGTATGCGGCCGGAGGGCTCGGGTACGCGATAAGCGCGCGGCTGCTGGTGCAGCGGCTCGGCCAGCGGCGCATGGTGCTCGCCGGCGGCTGGCTGATGGGCCTGGGCTATCTGGCATGGCTCGTATCGCCGGTGATGTGGACGGCGGGGCCGGTGGCGCTGCGCAGACCCACGCCACGCAGATCGCGCCCAGCGCGCGTGGCACGGCGGTGTCGCTGTTCGCGTTCTGCCTGTTCTCGGGCCAGGCGCTGGACGTGTCCCTGGCGGGCCTGGCCTTCGACCGGATGGGCCTAGCCACGGTCCTTGCGGCATCGGCGCTGGCCCTGCCGCTTATCGGGATGGGCTTTGCCCGCGCGCTGGCCGCGCATCTGCGAAAAGGACCTGCAGCGGGGTGAGTGGGCGGATCACGGCGAGGGACAGCCTGCCGCCTCGGCGTGGGCGTTGTAGATCTGGAACGTCCTGTCTACCGCCGGGCCGACGCGCTTGCCGAAGACCGCGGCCAGCACTCCGCTGGTTATTCCCAAGCCGAGTCCCGTCGCGCTGAGCGCCAGGGGGAGCGGGCGCACCTTCTGGGCCTCCACCGCGCCGTCATCAGCCGCAATCATCACGAAGACCCCGGACCAGATAAGCCCGACCAAGGCTACCGAGCCGGTGATGAGCAGGCCCTGGGCTGCCCGATGCAGCCGGACCGCCGACACGGCGCTGGCGTGGGCCTCTGGATCGTTTTGCGTCACTCCCAAAAGCTGGCTCGCCAGACTCTTCCCATACAGGCTGGACAGCGGGACTCCGCGCTGGCGGAGCTGGGTCACTGTGTAATCGTACTGGTGGTGGTAATTCAGACGCAGCTCGTACTCGGCCTGCAGGCAACGCTCAGCGGCCTTGGTGATCGCGGCACTGTTCTCCGGCGTCGCCCGCAGGGGAGGCATGAGGGCGCAGCCGGACAGCAACCAGGCTAGTGGGAAGTAGAGACGCAAGGCTCGGATACGCTTTTTCAAGATTTCACTAATACCACGGATGGTGCCTGGCCTCCGCGCCGTTTTCCAGTTCCCGAGGGTCGGACATTTCGACAGCATTTATCTGGCGATTATCTGGCGATTATCTGGCGATTATCTGGCGATTATCTGGCGATTATCTGGCGA
>DAOMZC010000696.1:0-4031 GCA_035437965.1 Pseudomonadota bacterium | reverse complement strand
ACGACCTGGACGTCTCGCACGTGCTGGCGAGCTGGGAGACCCGCTACTCCAACGCCGCCATCGACAACGACCGCACCTACAACCTCAAGGTCGGCGCCGACAAGCTCAACGGCTATATCCTGCGCCCCGGGCAGGTCTTCTCGTTCAACGGCGCCGTCGGCGATCGCACCGAGAAAGAGGGCTACCGGGTCGCCCCGGTGATCTCGGGCGGGGAGCTCATCGACGGGCTGGCCGGCGGCATGTGCCAGATCGCCTCGACCCTGCACGCCGCCGCGTTCTTCGCTGGCCTGGACATCGTGCGCAGCACGCCGCACTCGCGGCCGTCCTCGTACATCCCCATGGGGCTCGACTCGACAGTGGTCTATCCGTCGGTGGATCTGAAGCTGAAGAACCCCTACGACTTTCCCGTGGTCGTCCACTACATGGTGAACCAGGGCTCGGTGAAGGTGGAGCTCCTCGGCAAGCAGCTGCCCTACCACATCGCCTTCGAGCGCGAGATCCTCACCGAGGCGAAGTTCCCCTCGACCACCCGTCCCGATCCCGAGATGCCGGCGACCCAGAAGTTCAACGATCAGGACGGCTACCCCGGCTACCGCATCAAGCGCCGCCGCTACCTTTATACGGGCAAGTGGAAGACCGATCCCAAGAACGAGAACCGCGGCAAGCCCGACGGGCTGGTCTCGCGGCGCGAGTGGGAGGTGAGCTATCCCCCGACGACCGAGATCGTGCGCCTGGGTACCGGGCCGCTGACCCTCAAGAAGAAGGAGCCGCCGCCGGCGCACCACATCCCGGCGATCCCCCCGTCGGCCAAGCCGCTGCTGGTGATCCAGCGCTGAGGCCCGGCTGCGGCAGCGCTGCGGACCTGCTGAACGCTCCCAGGCCCCGTCTAGGGAATCGACATCGCCTGCTGCAGCTTGCTGCCGAGCGCCAGCAGCTCTTTCTGCAGCGGCTCGTCCAGGCGCGGCAGCGGCTCGCAGGTGCCGCGGATATCGGTCTCGGTAAGCGCCAGGCCGATGAGGACGCAGCGTCGGGCCTCGCTGCTCACCGTGATGTCGTTCTCGAACGAGCCGTGATCGAGCTTGGCGACGAAGCGGCGCACGATTACGGTGTCCTGCTCTTTGATCGGCAGCGAGTGGCGGTGGGTGTCCTCCCAGCGCGACTGCACCAGCCCCTGCTTCGGATCGACGGTCGCCGGGATGTAGCCGAGCTGGGTAAGCGAGGTGGCGAGCGCCTCGACCGGATCGCGCGCCATCTGCGGCGTCACGAACTGGTAGGGGCGCTGGGGCTGCGCGCAGCCGCCGAGCAGGCCGCACGCGACGGAGGCCGCTAGGGTGGTCCGGGACAGCCAAGTACCAAGGTCGGATTTGAGAGTACTCATCGGGCTCCAGATGGTACCCCCACGGCGGGCCCGAAAGTCAAGGATCTGCAAGCCGGGGTCATCCGCTCCAGGGTCCGCGGTCCGAGCCACCTTGAACCGGAGGGACCGACGGGGCTGACCTGACTTGGGCGGGAGGCGCTCGCCACAGATCCCCAGCAATTGCCGCAGATCGCCGAAAATAACCGGAGCGCGAACAAGCTTCCGCCCACCTTACCGCGCAGCGAGCTTCGGCGCGCCGCGCGGCTGGAGGTGCCGGCCAAGACCGATTGGCCAGCGCCTGCGTTGGAAGCGGCAGTGATCGCGCAAACCCTGGTCGTCGGTAGTGCAGGAGTCCTCTTGATGAATAGCCGCAAGCGCCTTCCGCCCTCTGGTCAGCCGCCCGCCGAGCTTCAACCCCTGGGAACCCCGGAATCCATGAGGCCCCCGGGACCTGCAAGACCTCAGGGCGACCTTGGTTCCTGGGTCCCATCAGCGGGCCGGCGCGGGGGCCTTGGCTTTGGCCTGGCGCTCGCCTGCGGCCTGTCGTTTGTGACCGCGCTGTCCTCCTGCGCCCCGGCGGGCAATCGGGCGGACGAGCCGGCGGCCGGCGATCGCGGCGGGCTCGCTTGGCTGCTGGAGGGCCGGGCCCGCGCCGACGTGCCGCCCGGTTCGCGCGGGCGACCGCGGCCGAGCATCGTGTGGACGCCGGTGAAGCCGCTGGAGCCCGAGCTCGTGCTGGCCAAGCCGGCGGGGCCGCCGATGTCGCTGACCTCTTCGGACGGCACGGGGCTGCAGCTGGTGGCCCTGGAGGCGCGGGCGGTGGTCGAGGATCCGCTGACGTTCACCGAGCTCAAGCTGACGTTCAGAAACCCGCAGCCGCGCCAGCTGGAGGGGCAGTTCGAGATCACCCTGCCGCCCGACGCCGCGATCAGCCGCTTCGCGATGCGCCAGGGCGACGCCTGGCAAGAGGGCGAGGTCGTCGAGCTGCAGGCCGCCCGGCAGGCGTACGAAGATTTCCTCCACCGCCGCCAGGACCCGGCGCTGCTCGAAAAGCAGGCCGGCAACCAGTTCCGCGCCCGCGTGTTCCCGATCCCACCCTCGGGGGAGAAGCAGCTCATCATCTCGTACTCGGCGGAGCGGCCGCGCGCCGACGCGCCCTACCGCATCTACCTGCGCGGACTGCCCGAGCTCGCGCGCCTGGACATCCGCGCCATCATCGCCAAGAGCTCGGCGGGCAGCGGGCCGGCCTCGTCGCTCGGCGGCGAGACCCTGTCGCACCAGACGGTGGCGGTGCAGAAGCAGAGCTTCCGCCCCGATGTCGATTTCGAGGTGCCGGTGCCGGTGCCGCAGGCCGCCGACAGCTCGGCGGTCGGGCTGCGCCATCAGAACCTGGTGGTGGCGCGCATCTCGCCGCTGCCCGCCGACAAGCAGGCGCAGACCGACCCGCTCGACAGCGTCCTGGTCCTGTTCGACACCAGCGCCTCGCGGGCGCTCGGCTGGCAGGCGCAGGTGGACGCGCTCGGGGCGCTCGTCGACACCCTGCGCAAGGAGGCCGGCCCGGCGCTGCCGCTGCGAGTGCTGGGCTTCGATCAGGACGTCGAGCAGGTCTTTGACGGCCCGGCCGGTCAGTTTGGCGCCGCCCAGCTGCAGCGAGTGCGCGAGCGGCGGGCCCTTGGCGCCTCGGATCTGGCGCGGGCGCTGCGCGTCGCGGCGGCCAAGAAGGGCGCGCCGATGCAGCGCGTGCTGCTCATCACCGATGGCATCGTCACCGCCGGCACCACCGACGCGCCCGAGCTGCGCAAGCTGGTCACGGCGCTGTCGGGGCAGGGGGCGCGGCGCCTGGACGCGATCACCTTCGGCGGCATCCGCGACGAGGCGCTGCTCGCCAAGCTGGTCACCGCCGGCCTGCCCAGCGACGGCGTTGTGATCGACGGGGAGACGCCGCCGCAGGCGGTGGCGCGGCGGCTGCAGCGCTCGACGTTCTCCGGCATCAAGGTCGAGGTGCCGGGCAGCCCGTGGGTGTGGCCGGTGCAGCTCGACGGCGTGCAGCCGGGGGAGCAGGTGCTGGTCTACGCCGACCTGCCCGACGGCAAGCCGTTTGAAGTCACGCTCACCGACAAGAACCAGCGCACCGAGCGCCGGCCGGTGGTCACCGTCGAGGTGGCGCGGCCGCTCCTGGAGCGCGCCTGGGTCAACGCCCGCATCCACCGCTTGCTCAACCAGCGCGACAAGCTCGCCGAGAGCGATCCCGACCTCGGCGAGGCGCTCAAGCACCAGATCGTCGATCTGTCGACGAAGTTCCGCGTGCTGTCGGACTACACAGCGCTGCTGGTGCTGGAGACCGAGCAGGACTACGCCCGCTTCCGCATCGATCGCCGCGCCCTCACCGACATCCTGACCATCGGCCTCAACGGCATCGAGGTCGTAAACCGCAAGAACCTCCAGCCGGTGGTCGTCGCCAATCCGCCCCCGCGGATCATCACTTCGCAGAACGCTGCGCCCAAGGACCGCGACGGCGACTCCGGCTCGCCGGGGCGGCCGCCGCGTCCGTCGGCGGGCAAGGCGGCGGCGCCCACCCGGTTCGAGCCGCGCGAGGCAGAGCGCGACAAGCGGAGCGCCAACAGCGCGGCGACCGAGTCAGGATCCTTCGCGGCGGACGAGTCCGCGGCCTCGT
>DAOMZC010000695.1:0-4034 GCA_035437965.1 Pseudomonadota bacterium | reverse complement strand
GATGACCGCGGCCGCGAACTCGTAGCCGGTGGTGCCGTCGACCGGCCACTCGCTCGGCAGCCGCTCGTCGCGCGCCAGGATCTTCTCGACCAGCAGCGGCACCGGTCGCGCCGCATCGTCGGGGTTCTGCACCGCCTCACCGACCGGCCGGCGGAAGCGTCCCTGCAGCCGCTCCAGGTAGGCCAGCGGATCGTAAAGTCCGTCTGTGTGATCGAGCCGCAGCCCCTGCACGCGGCCCTCTTTCATCAGCCTGAAGATGAGCGCGTGGGTGCGCTCGAACACCTCCGGGTCTTCCATGCGGATGGCGGCCAGGCTGTTGACGTCGAAGAAGCGGCGGTAGTTTATCTCCTCGGAGGCGACCCGCCACGAGGCCAGGCGGTAGCTCTGCTCGGACAGCATGCGGTCGAGCGCGTCCAGGCCGGCGGGGCCATTGAGCTCGGCCAGCGCCGCATCCAGCGCCTGCTGCACCGCCGGACTCCTGGCCAGCAGGCTCGCGAGCCGGCGGCGGGCGACGCCGGTCTCGCGCGCGCGCTCGCGCTGCTGCTGCGGACTTTTGTCGAGCGGCTGCGGCAGGTGGGCGATCGCGGTGCGGATGCTCTCCAGCTCCTGCTGCGCCTCGTCCTCGTCGGGGAGCCCGGTGCGCGTCACCATCGCGTCGAGCAGCGGCAGCCAGGTGCGCGGCGCCAGCGGGAAGCGGTGCTCGAAGTAGCGCAGGAAGAAGCGCCCGTCCTCGGCGACCACCTGCAGCTCGCCGCGCTCCAGCACCTCGCCGTACTGGCTGCCGAGGACCGGCAGCAGCACGGTGTCGTGCATCGCCGGCTTGGCCGGGCGCCAGTCGATGTCGAAGGTCTCGGCAAACACCGACACCGGCCCGTTCTCCAGCACGTCCTCCCAGAAGCGGTTCTGCCCCGGCGCGATGCCCATGTGGTTGGGCACCCAGTCGACCAAGAGCCCGAGCCCGCGCCCGCGCAGCGCGTCCGACAGCGCCAGGAAGCCCGACATCCCGCCGAGCTCGGGATTTAGCTCGCTGTGATCGACCACGTCATAGCCGTGCGTGCTGCCGCGCGCCGCCGTCAGCAGCGACGAGGTGTACAGATCCGTGATCCCGAGCTCGCTCAGGTACTCGAGCCGGCCGAGCACATCGGCGAACGTGAACCCGGCGTGCAGCTGCAGCCTGTAGGTCGCGCCCAGCGTATGGTGGGTCCCGCCAAAGCGCATCACCCGCGAGGGCGAGCGGAACAGCTTGAGCGACCTGCCAATGAGCTCGACGGTGCCGCCCGCGGGCACGCTGCCCTCGGCGTGATCGTCGGCGGTATCGAGCAAGAGCTGCCAGTCGTCGCGCACCGCCTCGAGCATCGGCAGGGTGAAGGTCAGCGGCAGGTGGCTGGCGTTCAGCATGAGGATCAGGTTGTCGTCCACCAGCGGCCGCCCCTGCTCGTCGGTGTCATTGACGCCGCGGCCGGCCAGGAACATCGCCAGGCTCTGCGTGACGGGGTTCTGCCAGTCCTCGTCCGCCATGCGCTCGCCGTCGTGGCGGAACCACGCCAGGTCGGGCAGCTCGGTGCCGTAGATGGGGGTGCCCTGGAAGAACTTGGCGCGGTGCAGCGCCGGGTGCTCGCGGCGAATCCGCAGGAGGCGGCGGGTGAAGCGGAGCAGCGCCCGCTGCTCTTCGCTCGGCGACCAGTCGATCCAGCTTATCTCGTTGTCCTGGCAGTAGGCGTTGTTGTTGCCGCGCTGGGTGCGCCCGAGCTCGTCGCCGGCCAGGATCATCGGCGTCCCCTGCGACAGCAGCAGCGAGGCAAGCAGGTTTCGCTGCTGGCGACGGCGCAGGCGCAGCACCTCGGGGTCGGTGGTCTCGCCCTCCGCGCCGCAGTTCCACGAGTGCTCGTCGTTGTTGCCGTCGCGGTTGTCCTCGCCGTTATCCTCGTTGTGCTTCTCGTTGTAGCTGCACAGGTCGCGCAGGGTAAAGCCGTCGTGGGCGGTGATGAAGTTGATGCTGGCCGACGGCTGGCGGCCGTTGCTGGCGTACAGGTCGCTGCTGCCGGTCAGGCGGTAGCCGATCTCGCCGGCGCGGCCGCCCTCCCCCTTCCACAGCGCGCGGATGGCGTCGCGGTAGCGGCCGTTCCACTCGGCCCAGCGCACCGGAAAGTTGCCGACCTGGTAGCCGCCGTCGCCGACATCCCACGGCTCGGCGATCATCTTGACGTCGCGCAGCGCCGGGGCGTCGTGGATGAGGGCGAAGAAGCTCGACAGCTGATCGACCTCGTGCATCTGCCGGGCCAGCGTCGAGGCCAGGTCGAAGCGGAAGCCGTCGACGTGCATCTCGGTCGCCCAGTAGCGCAGCGAGTCCATGATGAGCTTGAGCACCTGCCGGTGCCGCACGTTCAGGCTGTTGCCGGTGCCCGTATAGTCGAAGTAGTAGCGGGAGTCGCTGCCCAGGCGATAGTAGGTGGGGTTGTCGATGCCCTTCCACGAGAACGTCGGGCCCAGGTGATTGCCCTCGGCGGTGTGGTTGTAGACCACGTCGAGGATGACCTCGATGCCGGCGCGGTGCAGGGCCTTGACCATGGCCTTGAACTCGCGCACCTCGCCGCCGAGCTCGCGGCTGCTGCGGTAGCGGACCTCGGGGGCGAAGAAGCTGATGGTGTTGTAGCCCCAGTAGTTGCGCCGCCCGCGCTCCAGGAGCAGCTTGTCGTCGACGAAGGCGTGCACCGGCATCAGCTCGATGGCGGTGATCCCGAGGTCGCGCAGGTAGCCGATGACCGCCGGGTGGGCGATGCCGGCGTAGGTGCCGCGCAGCGCCTCGGGCACCTGCGGGTGCAGGCGGGTCAGGCCGCGGACGTGCGCCTCGTAGATGACCGAGCGGTGCAGCGGCACCCGCGGCAGCTTGTCGTCCTCCCAGTCGAACTCGGGGTCGATGACGACGCCGCGCGGCGCCCCGAGCGCCGGCTGGCTGGTGGGCACAAGGTCGCCGTCGGGGCTGTCGGTGTCGTAGGCGAAGCAGCCGTCCGCCCACGACTCGGTGCGGTCGATCGCCCGGGCGTACGGATCGAGCAGGACGACCTGCGGGTTGAAGCGCAGCCCCTGCGCCGGCTCGTAAGGCCCGTGGACCCGGTAGCCGTAGCGCTGGCCCGGGCCGAGGTCGGGTACGTAGCCGTGCCAGACAAACCCCGTGCAGCGCGGCAGCCGCTGCCGCTGCTCGACGCCGCGCTCGTCGAACAGGCACAGCTCGACGGCGGTGGCGTGCTCGGAGTAGAGGGCAAAGTTGATGCCGGTGCCGTCCCAGGTGGCGCCCAGCGGGTGGGGCAACCCGGGGAATATCGTGATGTGTGTGGTCTGCACGGTGATTGGTTAGCGTTATTCTAAACTCATCAAGCTGTCTAATCTTCGGCCTCTGCAAGCGCGCGGGCTGGGAGCTAGCTCATCAGCAAGCTTCCCTTCCACAAGCGCAGCGAGCGCGAAACCCGGCCCTGGAAACGGCAGGCCGACTGCCCCGCCGCGCGAAGAGTGCACCGGGGACTGTACGCTCCGTCGAGAAGCCGCGGCGCGTTTTCCAGCCGCGGCGCGCCGCTACAGACTTCGCCTGGAAACGGTCAGCCATTCTTGGCGTGCCTGGCGTGCCTGGCGTGCCTGGGATGGTTGATGATTCCTAAATTCTGTCCGTAATTGATGAGTCCGTTTGGCGCGAAATTCCTTTGGGAATTTCAAGTCTCCCTGAGCGATAGGACTTGTCACTTGCCCTTGACAGGGAGAGAGGCGCAGTGCGACACCGCGAGCTCGCCTATCGATCATTAAGTAGGCATGAAACGCGGTCAGAAAGTTGGCCGGAAATAGGCTGACATACGCCGAAATAGGAGCTGGTGCATGAAGCGCAGGGACTTAGGCAGATCCTCTCTGGCGAGCTTGTTCTTGCTGTTCACTTTAGCTACCAGCTTCAGCTGCGCCAGCGTTGATTCCACGGCGGTTCCGAGCGCGGGAAGTGATCTCGCCATGACCCCTGCGGTGCTGGATCTGGCCGGCGTCGGCTGCGGTCT
>DAOMZC010000694.1:0-4034 GCA_035437965.1 Pseudomonadota bacterium | reverse complement strand
GCACGGCCGCTCCGTCGGGACGACCTGGCGGGCGGCGTACACCTCGGCCAGACCGGTTCGCTGAAGCATTCGCTCGATGGCGTATGCACCTAGCCTACTGCCTTGCGGCAACTCTTTGCCCATATCGTAGCTACGCTAACCGGATCGTGACCAGCGCGCAATGGTACGCCCGCGCGCACATCACCGGCGCCTGTCCGCGCGCTGCGCAGGATAGGCGCGCGCGACGGACCTTGGGGTACCTCTAGACAACGGCAGACAACGGCAGACAACGGCAGAGACAACGGGCAGACAACGGGCAGACAACGAGTCCGGCGCCCCGGTCCCGCCGTGGTAGCTTCGTCATCATGGTGGAACACGATCCCGCCAGCTCCATCGGCTCTGCCAGCTCGGGGGAGCCGGCGCTCACCATCCTGCAGGTGTCCGATATGCAGTTCGGCCGCCACCACCGCTTCGGCAGGCTGGGGCTCGGCGGCGCGGACGAGGTGTTCGATACGCTCCTTCATCGCCTCGGCGAGGATCTGGCCGAGCTGCGGCGCGACCACGGGATCGCTCCCGATCTGGTCGCGCTCACCGGCGACCTTGCCGAGTGGGGGATGAAGAAGGAGTTTGACGATGTCCTTCTGTTCATTGAGGGTCTCGCCAAGAAGCTCGGCCTTGGGCGCGAGCGCATGCTGGTGGTTCCGGGCAACCACGACATCAACCGCAAGAAGTGCAGCGCCTACTTCGATGATCGGGAGGGCGATGGCGCCGCCCCGCTGCCGCCGTACTGGCCCAAGTGGAAGCCCTACGAGCAGTTCTTTAGCGCGCTATACAAGGAAGTGGACTCCTACCGCTTCACCGAGCTCGAGCCGTGGACGCTGTACGAGCTGCCGGCGCTCAAGGTCGTGGTGGCCGGCCTCAACTCGACGATGCGCGACAGCCACCGCGGCGAGGATCACTACGGCTGGCTGGGCGAGGGGCAGCTCCGCTGGTTCAAGGACCGGCTGGCGCCCTACAAGCTGAAGGGCTGGCTGCGCCTGGGCCTTGTCCATCACAACGTCCTTCGCCGCGCCCAGGCCGATGACGAGAACCTGCGCGATGCCGACGACCTGGCCGAGCTCCTGGCCGATGACCTGAACCTGCTCTTGCATGGCCACACTCACCTTGGCCGCCAGGACTCGCTGGGCGGGCTGCCCGTGCTTTCAACGGGCAGCGCCGGGGTCAAGGCGGAAGAGCGGCCCGAAGAGGTGCCCAATCAGTATCAGGTGATCCGCGTCCAGCGTGACCGGATCGTCTGCGCGGCGCGGCAGTATACGCCGCAGCGCAAGCGCTGGATCGGCGACACCCGGGTCTCCCGGAGCGGCGAGGCGTGGTGGTACGAGCGCAACCTGGAGCTCGCGTCCGTGCACGCGACCTTCCCCGTTCCCGCAAGCCCGCCGCGCGCGGAGCAGCCCGCAGGTGGAGCGGACGGCGCGAGCGCCGCGGGAGAGGTCACGGTCGTTGAGCCGGCGGCGCTCGGCGAGCGGCTCGCCCAGCTCGAGGGGCGGCTCACGCTGCTCGCCCGAGAGCCCGATGATCTGCTGCAGCAGGTGATGGAGGTCTGTGCGGTGCGCAGCGAAGGCCGCCGGATCAAGGTCGAGCGCGTGAGCAGCCGCGGCCCGTTCGGCGATCACGCGCGGGTCGTCGATCCCGAGCGCGGGACCTACGTGCTGGGCGCCTGCGCCGGGGAGCTGGACGCGGCGCGGCTCGCGCTGTTCATAAAGGATGTGCACGAGCCCCATCGCAGCCGGACCGGCCTGCGCGGCGCGATCTCGCAGCTGGTGGTCGCGACGCCCGGCACCCTCCCCGCGGCGCTGCTGCGCAAGGCCCAGGAGAGCGGCGTCCACCTGGAGCGCCTCGTCGACTACCAGCGCGTGCTCGATGTCGACGGCTACCGCGAGGATCTGCTGCGCCGGCTCGCCGCCGATCCGGTGTATCCGCGCGCGCGCTATCTCGAGCAGCGGGTGACGGCGTGGAACCCGGGGACGCTGGAGAAGCAGGACATCGACGGCGCCGCCGACTGGATGGTCAGCCGCCTGGGCGAGGCGGACGGCTCGTTCCTGCTCGTTCTCGGGCCGGCGGGAGTGGGCAAGACGTTCCTCCTGCGCGAGGTCGCGCGGCGCCTGGCCACCGCGCAGCAGGTGGTGACGCCGATCCTCATCGACCTGCGCAACCTGGAGAGCGCGCACGATGTCCTGCAGCTTGCCGCCTGGCACTTCTCGCAGCGCAAGCTGTCCTTTCCGTTCCGCGCCTTCGAGCGCGACCTGCGCGAAGGCCGCATCGCGCTCCTGTTCGACGGCTTCGACGAGCTCGCCCTGCGGGTGAAATCCTCGGCGGTGCCGGCGCACTTCGAGCGCATCATCAGCGCGGCGCGCGAGCAGGCGCGGGTGGTGGTCACCAGCCGCACCGAGCACTTCCTGTCCCAGGGGCAGGTGGAGGATCTGATGGTGCGGGCGCCGGCCGGCATCACCTCGCTCGGCGGGACGCTGCAGGCGGTGGCGCGGCGCCAGCTCATCGGGGTCAAGCGGTTCGAGCGCGGCGATGTCGAGCGCTACCTGAAGAACGCCTTCGGCGAGGCCGCCGGCGGCGAGCGTTACCGGCGGCTCGGCGCGGTGCACGATCTGGTCGGGCTGGCCACTAACCCCCGCATGCTCGGCTTCCTCATCAACATCCCGGAAGACAAGCTGGCCGAGGCGGCGCAGCGCCAGGGCGCCATCACCTCGGCCGAGCTCTATCGCCTGGTGGTGGAGGAGTCCTGGCTGGCCAGCGAGCAGCAGCGCTTGAATCCCGCCGGGGCGGCGCCGGGTCCGACGCGCGAGGCGCTGGCCGACGCCGCCACCCGGCTCGCGCTGCACCTGTGGACGAGCACCACCCGCTCGGTCGACGCCGCCGAGCTGTCCGCGCACGTCGGCGCCCTGCTGACCCGCCTGTGTGACGATGACCTCGACCGCGCCTCGCACACCCTGCGCGCCCGCACCCTGCTTGTGCGCAGCGATGAGGGCCTGGTGTCGTTCATCCACCAGACCGTGCTCGAGTGGCTGGTCGCGCGCGCCATCGCGGCCGATCTCGACAAGAGCGGTCAGTCGGCGCACCTCTCGGCGGGGCGGCTCAATGAGTTCATGGCCGAGCTCCTGCGCCAGCTGCTCGGCGACGAGCGGCTGGGCGGCTGGGCGGAGCGGGCGCTGGCCGCAAGGCCCGGCGCGACCCTGGCCGAGAACGCCCGCGAGGTGCTGCGGCGGCTCGGTCGGCAGGCGCGGCTGCCGGCGGATCTGCGCGGCCAGGATCTGCGCGGCCAGGATCTGGGCGGCCAGGAGCTGCGCGGGGCGCGGCTCGATGGCACGGATCTCAGCGGCGTGCGGCTGGTCGGGCGCGACCTCAGCGGGGCGTCGCTGGTGAACGCGCGGCTGGCCCATGCGGACCTGTCGGAGGCGATCCTGACGCGGGCCGATCTCTCGGGCGCCGACCTGGCGTTTGCCCGGCTACACCGGGCCGAGGTCGATGAGCTCACGCTGACCGGCGCCTGCCTGCGCGGCACCAGCTTCCTCGTCGCGCGCGGGGCGCTGGCGGTGCCGGTGGAGCGCGCCGTCGCCCCGGGAGCCCGCATCGAGCCGTGCACGCAGCCGGCGGCCTGGGGCTGCCGCGCCGTCGCCCACAGCCCCGACGGACACCTCCTCGCGAGCGCCCACCGCGACGGCACCGTCCGTCTCTGGGAGCTCGGCCGCGGGCGCCTCCTGCGGGTGCTGAACGCCGGCGCCGGCACGGTCTGCGCGGTGGCCTTCAGCCCCGACTCCGGCGTGCTGCTGAGCGGCGGCGAAGACCAGCAGGTTCGCCTGTGGCGGGTGCTGGACGGCAGAGAGCTTTTCGCCCTCAAGGGCCACACCGGGATCGTGTTCTCCGTCGCCTTCAGCCCCGACTCCCGGTTGATCGCCAGCGGCGGCGAAGACCACACGGTGCGCCTGTGGAAGGCGGCGGACGGCAAGGCGGCCCCGGCCGAGCCGAGCCTCACTGACATCGCC
>DAOMZC010000693.1:0-4042 GCA_035437965.1 Pseudomonadota bacterium | reverse complement strand
CGGGCGGTGGTCACGAGGTCTTTTATCAAGTCGGCGGCCTGCTGCTGGTGCTGGGGGCGCTGGTGGTCGGGCTGCGCATCGGCGCCGGCTGGCTCGGGGTGCGGCGCCTGCTGCGCGCCGCGCCGAAGGTCCGCGACCCGCAGTGGCTGACGCTGCTGCACGACGCGCAGCGGGAGCTGGGAGTACGGCGGCCGGTCCGGCTGCTGCGGAGTCACCGCTCGGGAACGCCGCTGTGCGCCGGCACCCTGCACCCCGCCATCGTGCTGCCGCGCCAGGCCCAGAGCTGGTCGGCAGAGCGGCGGCGACTGGTCCTTCTGCACGAGCTGGCGCACATCCGGCGGTACGACTGCCTGACCCAGCTGGTGGCGCAGGCGGCGTGCGCGCTGCACTTACGGGCTTTGCGAGCGACCACGTCGCCGTGGCAGTGCGCCCCATAGAGAAAAAAACTCCGGCAGGGGACGTAGTGAGTCCGCCGAAGTACGTGCTGCTCTCGGCTATACAGGTCGAGGAGCAGCCTCCTGTAGGTGCTTGGCGCATCTCGACGCGCAATCGGCGCTCTTTTCTCGCTGGCGGTGGCATCCTGCTGAGCATTGGGCTGATCAGCATCGTCGGGGGCGTCCTTCTGTTTGTGCGCGACGCCAGTACCCCCTGCAGCAGCGACGGCTGTCATTTCGGCGTGTACGCCATCGCACTTCCTGCCCTGATAGGGGGACTTGCCGAAGCAGTTCCAGGTGGGCTCCTGATTGGCCTTGGGTATCCGGACGTTGAAGTAGAGCGCGGATTGCGCGACCGGATTTACATCGCCGAGCCACCACCGCCAATCGACTCTCATGGCATAGTCTCTGGACTGCCGCGAGTGAGGCTCCGGTTCTAACCGACAGCCGATGGCTACGCTGGTCGTCTCTTATCTCTGACCCTGGCCGCAGGCGGGCTGTTTCGAGACTGTCGGCGAGGATATATGGAGTATCGTCTTCGGTTCCAAAAGTCCGACGGCAGACAAAGTTCGCAGATATCCCATAAGTAAGTTGCGTGTATCGATTTTTCGTTGCTCAGTATCCCCACCTACTCGAAACCACTTGGTTCGGCGCCTCGACTTCACTCGGAGACCGTGGGTGTTCAGCCTATCCCGGCTGAATTGCTGCCATCGCAAACTGCGTGGCCGGAAGCGCCCACCATGAAGGCACCCCGAATACGTAGCTGTACGCGAACCGAGTGGAGGGCCGTGCAGGCGTGGTGCTTCTTGAGGTTCGGCGTCCCGGTCGGCTCCGAGCACACGACACCTGCGCGACGTCCTGTCAGGGGTGGTGTTTGGGAGCACGCCCGGGGTAGCGGTGGAGCCTACATTCGGCTTGGGAGTCGCTCCGCTACCGCGAGACCCAGTCTCATGAGGAACTCCCAGGCTCCGGCAAGGGTTCGCAGTCTCGCTTGGCGCTGCACCAAACGGAGTCGCTCATAGGTGCCTGGCAGGATTCGCACACATACCGCTCGGCGGGTCGCGTCCGGTGCATCGTAGGTATGCGGATTGCCGGCGGCTGCCTCGAGCCACATGGGAACCATGTCTGCGTCCCAGGGGCGCCCGCTCGTCGCCTCGGCCACCCGCTGCACGGCTTGCTCCACCGCATCTGCCGGAGACGGGCTCTCCAGCAGGGACGCATCAAGCCCCGCAGCATGGGCATCGGGGCGAGGCCGGGGCTTTCGTGCGCTGGTTGGCGCGATGCCGGTCAGCGAGGCGATCCAGGACTTGCCCGGCTCCCCTTCGGGGGCAGTCCAAAGCGGGCTTGCCATGCGCTCAGCATGAGCATCGGCCTCGGCGCGTAGCTGCTTGGGATCAAGTTTCATCGTCCCAGCCTGGAACGTAAGCGGCCGAGGTAGCGGCGGGCAGATGCGCCGGCCAAGGTCGCCGTGGGGTAAAGCGCTCCCAGACCATCTGCGCCAGCGTATTGATTCCATGTAGGAATGCCAGCGTTGGACCGCTGCGCCGGAGGGTCCAGACGGAGCGACCCTGGTTGTGGGCCTCCTCGATGAGCGTCGATTTGGGCAGCGGTCCTGGCAAGAAATCCAGCTCCCTCCCTACGGCAACGCTGATCGCACTGGCATTCTGGGCCCACTCCTCGGCGTCCGCTCGGCCGACTCGGACCAGAATGATCTCCGAGTTTTGGGGAGTTCGCCCCAGCATCGTGATCAGGTTGCGCGCGGCGTCCACGCCGTCCAGGGGCGTAATCAGCAGCACGCCGGGGAGACTGCCGCCCTGGACCTCGGGCGGGGTGTCTAACACGGCCCCGTCGAACTTGCCGAGCCCAAGGTGCTCGGGCCCATGGCGGTAGAGCAGATCGATGGCCTTGGTACCGCGAATGCCCACAACGGTGACACTGCCCTGCCCGTAGGGGCGGCGCGCCAGCTGCGGCTCGGCCGGCTGCACGCCCAGCCGGGCGCGGGCGTCCTCCTGGCTGTCGCAAGTCAAGAGCAGGATCTGCAGACCCGCCCAAGCCAGGCGCTCGGCGCAGGCCACGGCCACGGCGGTTTTGCCTACGCCTCCCTTGTAAGAGGCGACAACGACTGTGGAAACCAGCGGAGCGAATAGGTCCAGTTGTTCATCGGGCATACGAGGGGAGCGCAGGGGTCTGGCTGGCATGGGTGCACCTGAATGAAGTGACAGATGAGGAATAAGGTGATGCCGATATTTCTAAATGTCCAGCCATCGGGTAATCCGATGATTAGACAACACAAAAAGGGGCCTCCCAAGTTTTGGCGCTGCGGAGCGCGGTGAAATGGAGGGGCTTGGCGATCGCTTCAGAGCGGATGGCGATCGCAGGGTGGATGGCCTTGCCTATGCGGCCCTGGGGGCAGCCGGGCAGGAGCTCGAAAGCCGTCCGGCGCCCGCGCCAGTGGACGACCGAGGCGAAATCGCGCCCCCCTCCGGTCAGCGCCACTGCTCGAGTAGGCTCAGACGCTGCCGCGAGTTACCGCGCCGCAGGCCGGCGATCACGGGCCCGCGATATCGCGCCGTCTCACGGCGATATCGTGGCGATATCATGCCCTGGTGGTTGGCTCTGCAGGCGTGGCGCAGAAAGCTGCACCGCCCGACTGCGTTACCACGAGGCCCGCGATATCGCGCCGTCGCTCACGGTGATATCGCCGCGAAAGGGGTATCCCCTTCGCTCTCCTTCCCGTCGCTAAGGCAATCTGTACTTGCGATGTCGGCAGATAGCCCCGTTTGAGCCCACGGGCAGGCGCTGCAGCGACTCCGCCGCTCACAGGTCGGAGCGTCGCTTCGACGGAAGCCAGGCGAGACGTACGCCCATCCCCCTGGGAAGCCAGCTTGGCCGGCTGGATCCGGCCATCGCGTCTGTAGCGGGCAATCACGAGAGCGAAGGGGATACCCCTTTCGCCGCGATATCGCGGCTTGTGGTTCGGGCTGTCGCGTGAGGGCAGAAGCGGTACCGCGCTACTGGCCAGCTGAAGGCCGCGCCGTGATATCGCGCCGTCGCTCACGGTGATATCGCCGCGATATCGCCGCGTGCTGTCATCCTCTGTTTGCGCAGGCGCAGAAGCGCCGCGCTACCTCGCGCCAGCCTCTTCGCGGCCACGCGCCGTCGTCTCGCCGTCTGAGGACTCCCGTTGCTGAACGGCGCGCACAGCCGGACACTACCCGGCTCGTTGCCGCGCGCGCCCCATCGTCACGCCGCCGCGTCTTGGCCGCAGCCGAGCTTAATTTGGAGCAGCCCGCCGCGCTCGATGCCGTCGGGATTCCCCGAAACCCGATGGCTGCCGAAGCGGACAAGCGCTCGAGGCATGCTGGGATGCCGCCGGACTGTGTGCCTCTCGCCTCCGCCGTTCTCGCTGGTGCCGAGCTGCGCCGAGCTACGGGCCAGCCCAAGGCCGCGCCGCGATATCGCGCCGTCGCTCCCGGTGATATCGCCGCGATATCGCGGCCTGCGCATCCGCTGCCGCGCCAGGGCAGAGGCCGCACCGCGCCACGGGCCAGCTCAAGGCCGCGCCGCGATATCGCGCCGTCGCTCCCGGTGATATCGCCGCGATATCG
>DAOMZC010000692.1:0-4045 GCA_035437965.1 Pseudomonadota bacterium | reverse complement strand
CCCGAGGCCGCTCCGCGCGCCAGGCCCTGCGCTCAGGCCGCTCGCTACGCTTTTGAAACAGGCTGCGGAGCCAAGCCCAAATCCGCTAGCGATACCGATGGCGTGCCGGGTCTCGACGCGCTCGGGGCGCATGCACTAAACTATCCTGGCATACGGATGCGCAGCCGCCGCCCCTGTCCGGCAGGGACCCGCGGCCCGGGTGCGCACCCGGCGAGCCCCGCACCGCAGAGAGGAATCCCCATGCAGATCGCCAACTTTGACGGCCTCGTCGAGGTCCTTCAGAAGGAAAACGTTCCCTTCCGCGCCGACCGCGACAACCAGATCGTGGAGATTGCGGTCCACACCGGCCCGCTGCACACCGAGATGGTAATCCGCTGGGAGCTGCGGCTGCTCCTGGCGCAGTTCATCGTCGCCTTCCCCTTCCACGTCCCCGTCGAGCGCATCACCGCGGTCGAGCACGCCCTGGCGATCATCAACCATCGCCTGATCATGCCCGGCTTCGGCCTGGACAACGACAAGCGGCTCCTGTACTTCCGGCTGGTCACGCCGCGCCAGGACGACGGCGCGATGAGCTACGACCACATCCACCGCCTGATCTCGGCGGCCGTCGACACCCTGCTGGATTTCTATCCGCTGCTCGTCTCGGTAGTGACCGAAGGCAAGGAGCCCGACGCGCTGCTCGACGCGCTCGCCCCCAGCCTGTCCAAGCTTCCCGAGCCGCCCGAGGCCCCCGCCGCCGAGTCCACCGCGCAGTCCACCGCGCCCGCCGCGCAGTCTGCTGAGCCCACCGCGCCGACCGCCCAGGCCGCCGCCGCGAGCGCCGCGCCGACCGCGCAGTCTGAAGTCGCCCCGGCCCAGCACATCCACTCTGCCGAGGAGTCCTCGTCCTAAGCTCCAGTCAATCGCCGCCGCGGCGCGCCTACCGTACGATCCAGCCCCACTTGGCAAAGATCGGGCGCGCCTGCGCGGACTGCAGGAATTCAGAGAACTGCTGCGCCAGCTTGTTCTGCGCGGCCCGCTTCATAAGCACCACGCCGCACGATCTGTAGATCGTGTGCTCGGGCTCCGTCTCGACCATCTCCGCGGCGTCCGGATCCGCCTTGTACCAGATGTTCCAGATGAGGATCGCGTCGATGCTGGGCTCCGCCTTCCACAGCACCTTGGCCTCCGCGCTGCTCGATGTCGAAGCAAAGATGTTGCGGCGCACCCCATCGAGCAGCTTCACATCCCCCGTGCGGCCGACCACGTCTTCCCACATCGCAACCTGTCCCGTCCCCTGCACCACCACCAGCTTCAGTCCCGGCCGCGCCAGATCCTTGACTCCTTTTATCGCCTTGGGGTTACCCGTCCGCACCAGAATCGCCGAAGGGCGCAGGTACAGAGTACGGATTGTCGCGGCATCCACCAGACCCGGGAAATCGCGCTGGATGTAATCGGTCATCATGTACTCGGCGCCGCTGAACAGGACGTCCGCGTCTTTGGCCGCCTGATCCTTCCACGGCGGCACCGGACCCGCGGTGACGTCTACCCGCACCCCCTTCATCGCGCCAAAGACCTTGGCGGCTTCCTTGATCGGCGGGCTCGGACCTCCCGGTCCATACACCCGCAGCACCGGCGTTGCCGGCGGCTCCCCGGCGAGCGCGCCCGCAGGCAAGAGCCCTCCCAGCCCAAACAGAATCACCCACCCAACCACAACCACCTTGAGTTTCATAGTCAGAGCGCTTCCTTTCCGTCGTCGGCCAGCCACAGCCGCATCACCACGTCGTAGGTGGCGACGCCGACCTCGCGCACCGGCTGGCGGGTCTTGGGAGCCACCGGATCGAGCTTGGTGTCGAAGTTGAGCCCGCGCCGGTCCTTGCCGGAGGTTCCGGTAAGCGGGGCGATCGGCGCTGGTGAACATCGGCCCCCAGCACCCGGACCGGGCGGGACGCTCGGCTTCGCCTCGGAACAGAAACTCGCTCATCGGGTCCTCTACGCCTGGGCGCACCCCCCGCGTGGGCGCCGGGCTATTTCGAGTGTACGGCCGGTGGGCCCTGGCAGGCAATCGCCTGGGCCGCGGCCAGAGGCGAGAAAATTCGCATTGATGGGCAGTAGCGCGACCGTGCCGCCTATACTCAAGAGCAAACTCTGACATGCGCGGGAAGCCCCCGGATCTGTAGAATCCGGAGGTTCCGCAGGAGTCCTTTCGTGGTCCGTATCGGCGACAAAATCGGCAACTATCAGGTGGTTCGCAGCCTCGGCAGCGGCGCCATGGGCGCGGTCTATGAGGGAGTGCACGAGCACATCCAGTCGCGCGTCGCCATCAAGGTCCTGCACGCCAACTACTCGCAGAGCGAGGACATCCGCCACCGCTTCTTTCAGGAGGCCTACACCGCCAACCGGGTCAACCACGCCGGCGTCGTCAGCGTCTTTGACCACGGCGAGGCCAACGAGGTCGCCTACCTGATCATGGAGCTCCTGTCCGGCGAGTCGCTGCACGCGCGGGTGCGGCGCGGCGGCAAGCTCATCGATCGCCCGGCGGCGCTGCGCCTCATGCGGCAGCTGGCGTCGGTGTGCGAGGCCGCGCATCAGAAGGCGATCGTCCACCGCGATCTCAAGCCGGAGAACGTGATGGTGGTCGCCGACCCGTTTACCTTCGGCGGCGAGCGGGTCAAGGTCCTGGACTTCGGCATCGCCAAGCTGCTCGACCAGGTGCGGGCGCCGGGGCAGGCGGCCAAGCAGTCGGTGGGGCTGTTCGGCACGCCGATGTTCATGGCCCCCGAGGCGTGGGAGGGCGCGCAGGCGGTCGACGCGGCGGCCGACATCTACTCGCTGGGGGTCATCCTGTTCGAGGTGTTCACCGGGCGCTCGCCGTTCGAGGACGCCGGCGACAACATCGCGCGCTGGCAGGAGATCCACCGCACCGTCATCCCGCCCGCCCTGCGCGCCCTGGACGGCTCGATCCCCGAGTCGCTGTCCGACCTGACGGCGCGCATGCTGCACAAGGACCGCCAGCAGCGCCCGACCGCCGCCGCGGTGGCCCGCGAGCTCGAGCAGCTGGTCGGCGCCAACCTGCGCTTCCGCGCCGGCGGCTTTGTCCGCGACGGCGACTTCTACGTGCGGCGGCCGGCCGACGAGGAGCTGTTCACCGCCCTGCAGAGCCAGCGCGACTGCCAGGTGCTGGGGGCGCGGCAGAGCGGCAAGACCAGCCTGCGGGTGCGCACCGAGCACCGCCTGGCGACGCTGCGCGACCCGCTGCGCAAGCAGGGCGTGCTGTGCGCGACGCTGGACCTCTTGGCGCTGTGCCGCGACGGGCTGCGCCCCGACGGGTTTTACTTCGAGGTCCTGCGCTCGCTGCACCGCGGGCTGCTGCTCGGCGGGTTCCCCGGCGACTTCTGGCAGGAGCACGCCGAAAAGCCGCCGGCGCAGCGCTTCACCACGTTCCTCACCGCGCTGCCCGGCCAGCTGACCCAGCCGGCGGTGATCTTCCTCGATCACGTCGAGGCGCTGCGCCGGATGCCGGACGTGGCGGGCGAGCTGTATCTGGCGCTGCGGGCGCTGCAGGAAAAGAGCGCCCAGGCGGCGCCGGAGAGCCGCGTCAACTTCTGCCTGCTGGGCCTGTTGCCGCTGGAGGAGCTCGTGCCCCCGCGCGAGGGCAAGCTGAGCGGGCGGCAGCAGATCCTCATCACCCAGACGATCATCCTGTCGGACCTGACGCGGCTGGAGGCGGACGCGCTGCTGCCCGGCCTGCACGCCCTGGGCGAGGCCTCGCGCAGCGCCTTGACGCAGGTGTTCAGCTGGACCTCCGGCCACCCGTACTTCGCCCAGCGCCTGTGCGAGCACCTGGCGAGCCGGCCGCTGGCCGACGGCGCGGTCCACAACCTTGCCGAGGCCGCGGTCCAGGATGTCCTGGTGGCGCACCAGCGCGGCGAGGAGGCGGCGCTGCTGCACGCCGACCGGCTGCTGTCGCGCAGCGATGCCGACAGCATCAGCGCCCGCCGGCTGTACGGGCGGCTGCTCGCCGGCCAGGCGGTGGCCGCCGATCCCGCGGACCCGGCGCAGCGCG
>DAOMZC010000691.1:0-4047 GCA_035437965.1 Pseudomonadota bacterium | reverse complement strand
GCGATGATCACCTTCGCCAGATCCTCTATCGCGGTGTCAAGTTCGGCAGCGGGAAGGCTGCGCCGCATGAACCGCACCGCCACGTCGGGGTTTTTCATCTGCAGCGGCAGCTCGGGGTGGAAGGCGACGATGAAGTAGCCGACCGGCGTGGTGCGGCCGGCGGCGTAGCGGGTGCGCAGCTCGCTGATGAAGCGCTCGAAGGCCCGCGCCTCGATCTGCAGGAGGGGAAAGATGAGCAGGCCGACTTCGATCTCGGCCTCTGCATCGAGCTCGCGGATGAGCCCCGCCACCCGCTGGGCGTCCACCGTCCGATCGAGCAGCACCTGGCGGTGCAGGCGCCCCTCTTCGCGGCAGCCGCGGGCATACGGGCAGATGTGCAGCCCTTCGATGAACTCGCGCAGGTAGCGATCGTTGCGGGCGAGCGCTTCGTTGACGATGACGGTTGAGTCGGACGGCGACTCCGCGGACGGCTGCATTGGCGCTAGCTTACCATGCCCGCTGTCCCACCTTGTAGTCTGCCCGCGCCGCAGCTGCGAGGATTGGAAAGGAGCTTGCTACGAGTCGCCGGAGCTCGGCGAGTCGGGCGGCTTGGGCGCCGGCAGGGCGGGCGCCGCGGTCTTACTGCGCAGCCGGCGCAGCTCCTCCCGCGGGGCGCGCTCGGGGAGGGCGCCGAGCTCGGTGTCCATGGCGACGATGATCGACTCCAGGTTCTGCACCCGCTCTTCGAGCTCGGCCAGGCGCTTGTCGGCCCCGGGGACCTCGCCGGCGGTGAGCAGCGGCGGACCGCCGCGCGCCTGCAGCTCGAGCAGCTTCTCTTTGTAGCGGAAGTACTTGTGCAGAAACACCAGGAACACCGGCATGAGCAAGGCGAGCGCAGGAGCAATGATCTCAGCAGCCATATAAGAGCTCCGAACAGCGGCGCCCGACGAGCCTGGACGCGCGGTCGCCGTCGCCGCCCAGCCTCGGGGAGCGCCGCCGACCGCCACCGCCCGTCGGGCGGGCCTGCTCAGCCTTCCTGGATGAAAGTGGAGTTATTGAGATAGAAGCGGTTCTGCTTGCAGAACAGCCAGAACGCATACAGACCCAGCGTCAGCGGCACGAGCAGCCCGTGCAGAAGGATCACGAACAGCTCGCCGCCGGTCCCGGTGAAGTCGCCGCGGTAGGTCTTGCCGCCGATGTGGACCCCGGTGTTCTTCTGGAAGAACTTCCAGACGTTGACCTCGAACCACGCCAGATAGATGCCGAAGGTGATGCCGACCAGGATCGAGCCGAGGAGGTACGTGCCGATAAGTCCGCCGCCGGTGCCGACGAACGACATGGTGCCGACCTTCTCCTGACCCTTGTAGATGCTGGTCTTCTCGATCGTGGCGCGCCGCAGGTTGCACACCGCCCACGGGGTGTAGATGCCGCAGGTGATGCTGGTGAGAAGGAGGTTCACCAGCACCAGCCCGAACAGCTGCCCGCCGGTGCCCGAGTAGTCGAGGCGATACTTGGTGCCGTCGGGCGCGATGGCGAACGAGTTGTTGGTGAAAAAGCGCGTGGCGTTGGCGACGTACCACGGCGTGTAGATGAACAGGGTGAGCGGGATGAGCAGCGCGGTCAGGAACACCTCGACGAAGCACAGAAAGCCCGTGCCCTCGAACGACAGCTGCAGCGGCCCCTGCGGCGTAATGAGCTTGGTCCGCGAGTACATCCACTGGCGAATCCGCACCATCAGCCATGGCTGGTAGATGCCGAAGGTGATGGCGGTCAGGAGGACCCCGATCAGCACCTGTCCCAAGAGCTCGCCGCCGGTGCCGGTGAACTCGAAGCGCGCGGCGCGCATCATTCCGGGGGCGGCGGCGGCCTGCGGCGGGGCCATCGCCGACGGGTAACTGGGCTGGGCAAGGCTTGCGGGCTGGACATCCATGGGGTTCCTCCAATGAACTTTCTTTGATTGTTCGAAAATTGAAACAGCCGACCTGGGCGGCATCCTATCGCGGCGCACAAAAAGTAATAGAGGGTTTGTTCAACGATTGTGGCGGGAGCTGCGCTCGGGGGGAGCTGGCAGCGCGCAGGGGGCGCCTCAGGGCTCGCGCGGGCCGCCGCTGCCGTTCTTCTTGCTCTTGCTGCCGCGGGTCAGGCGCGCCTTGACCTCGATGTGCTGGCGCTCTTTGTACACGGCGTGGCTGCTCTCGCCTTCTTCATTTTTGATCGCGGTCTGCGCGTCCATGACCTGGAACTCGGTGAGCACGTAGACCACCGCGCGCGGATCGATGTCGTCGCTGTCGCACTTGCTGGCGGTGCGCGACAGCATCGTCCCGACGCGCAGCGGCAGGTCGGCGACGAAGTTGATGACGCGGTACTGGTTCGACGAGAAGTGGTTGGGGGACTGCTCGCCGATATTGAGCTCGGACTCGGGCTGCAGGTGCTCCAGGTGGCGCCGCAGGCTCGGGCTGTCGTCGATGATGCGCTGGAACGGCAGCAGCCGGTTCACCGCCTGGCCGGGAATTATGTAGTTGAACGGGATGAGGCGGCACAGGAGCTCGCGCAGCACCGCCGGCAGGTCCTCCAGCCGCCGGGTAATCAGGCGGAAGCGGAGCTTATCGTAGACGTCGGCGGCGATCGAGTCGCGCTTGGCGAGGAGCTTGGTGATCAGGCTGTCGCGCTCTTTGCGGCTCCACGCAAACTCGACGATCGGCAGGCCGGCGGCGCGCATCTCGTCGACGATCTGGACGACCTTGGCCTCGACCTGGGAGAACACCTGGTTGTCCGACACCGGCAGCCGGAACAGCGTCTCGCGCCCGTCGAGGTGCTGCAGCACGTGCATGATCTTGAGGACCATGCAGGCGTAGGTCTGGTGGCGCCCGCGGCGCGAGGCGAGGAGCAAGAGCTCGTGCGCCGGCAGCGACTCGGCGACCTCCTCCGGGATGCGGTAGCCGAAGTGGCGGGTCAGGTACTCGACGGCCTCTTCGCGCAGCGACTCCAGGCGCTCCATGTCGGCGTCGCTCGCCGGGTCGAACTCGTTGACGCGCAGGAAGCGATGGACCTCTTTCTCGTCGGCGAACGCCAGCTGGTGCCAGTCGATGACCGAGCCCCCGTTGAGGAGCAGGCGAATCGCCTCCAGGTCGCTGAGGGTCGTCTCGTCAAAGCGGTCCGCCGCCGGGTAGCCGGCCAGGTGGCCGCCGCCGTTGCCGGCCGAGACGGGCAGTGGCCCGGGCAGGTGCCCCGGATCGGTGTCTAGTCGAATGTTCGCCATCGTAACTCTCCCGCTGCGGTGACGGCCCGACGTGGCCCGGTTTTTTCGCTCGCCGAAGGACCGCGCCCGGCTTCTTAGCGCGAGCAGCCCTTACGCACAAGCGTGCCAACCCGAAGACCTCATAAGCTCCTACACTGGATACTCCTTGGGGCGCCCGCTGGAAAACTGGCGTTAATCCTAATTCTGAGCAGGGCGCGCCCGGGGCGCTAACCACTAGGTTGGCCTCCTTGTCCGGCGGGAGTCCAGCCCCAAACCGACCGCCCGCACAAGTAGCACACCCGCCTGACCGCGACCGGTGCGATTCTGCGTCCTTGCCGCGCCCCCCCGAGCGACCACCGCCGGGCGGCTGAGAAGCCGGGCGCTCATCGTACCGGAGCCGAAGATACTTCACGCTCAGCTCCGGTGCCGCGGCGGGCGTCACGCTAAGATCAGGCGCATGGACAACCGCAGCGGGCAGCCGGGCAGTCAGACGACGGCACGCGAGCCTGGTGGGCAGGGGACGCGATGACCGCGCCCGAAGCTGAGGCGGCCGGGGCCGACATCCGGGTGGTCGCGCTGCCCAGCGCCGATCCGCTGCAGAGCCCGTGGCTTGGGCGCGAGCTTGTCGAGAAGTACCTGATCTTCGATGCGTTCGTGGCCGGCGAGCGGCGGGTCGATCTGCACCCGCTCTTGCTCTCGCCGCGGCTGCACGCGGCGGCGATGCAGGCGGCGACCGCGGTGGTGCGGGCGATCGGCGCGGTCGCGGCGCTGGCCCACGCCGAGCCGGCGGAGCGGGAGCGCTACGGGCTGCCGGCCAGCGTGACGCGGAT
>DAOMZC010000690.1:0-4047 GCA_035437965.1 Pseudomonadota bacterium | reverse complement strand
CACCTACAGCCGCGGCCGTCCGTTCATCCTCGCCGCGCACAGCCAGGGCGCCTTCCTCCTGCGCCGGCTCCTTGTAGAAGAGGTCGCGGGCCGACCGCTGCGCGACCGCCTGATCGCCGCCTACGTCATCGGCACCCCGGTGGCGCGGCAGGCGCTCGCCGCGGAGGCGCCCGATCTGCCGGTGTGCGCGACGCCGACCCAGACCCGCTGCGTGATCAGCTGGAACGCCCGCGGCCCCGGCTTCAAGTCCGGCCGGCACGGCATTGCCGGCATGCGCGAGGGCGAGGCGCTGCGCGTCTGCGTGAACCCGCTGTCGTTCCGCGACGACGAGGTCGCGGTCTCCGCCGAGCAGAACGAGGGCGCGGTGTTCCTGGAAAACCAGCCGCCGCGGCGCCTGCCGCGCTTCGCCAGCGCCGCCTGCCACAAGGGAACCCTGGTCGTCTCCGAGCTCGGCCAGCCGCCGCGCGACTTCATGAGCCGCCTGCTCGACCGCGCCCTCGGCCCCGGCAACTACCATCCCATCGAGTATCAGCTGTACTTCGTCAACCTGCGGCACAATGCCGAGGCCCGCGTCGCCGCCTACAAGAGCCAGCCCGCCGCTCCCTAGCGCAGAGTCCGTCCGCCCGCAGTCCGGAGTCTTCAGTTCGCTCCGCAGTACTAATCGGACTCGACTACATACTCCCAAAAAGAATCAGGAATAGCGATTGACGTGAATTCCGCGCGGGCTTACTGCTACGTACAGAAATGGCCGTAGCAGCCGATCTGTCCGACAGCGGACTCAGCCTGTTTGTGACTCCTACCGGGCAGCTCCAGCTGACTCCGGAGTCAGCGCCCGGGGCAGCTGAATCCGTCTTGAATCCGCAGCTCGCGCAGCGGCTGCGCAAGGCCCACGCCGCCGGTCTGGGAGAGTTCCTCCTTCACCTCGGCACCACCGAGCTCGCCACGACCCTGCCGCCGGACTTTGCTTTCTTCCGCGAGCTCTGCCGGCGCTTCCTGACCGCGCTGTGCGCGACCCCGGATCTGGAGGAGCAGCGCGCTCGCGTCACCGTGCCGCTGCCCGCCGACCTCGGCGATCTCGCCGGGACCGCGCCGCCGATGCGCGGCGCCGAGTACCTCGACGGCGAGCTCCTCGGCCGGCTGTGGGACGAGCTCTTGGCGACGGTGCGCGCCGAGCTGGCGGCGGCGACCGGCAGCGTGCAGGAGTACCTGGCGGGCAAGAACCGGCTGTGGAACCTGGTCGGCCGGGTCTGCTTTCACCTCGTCGAGAACAAGCGCAACCCGGAGGTCCCGTTCGCCTTCCTGGCGACCTACGCCAGCCGCCTGTCCGGTCAGGCCCAGGTCGCCCACCTGCCGCTCGGCAAGGCGCTCGCGGAGTACTCCGAAGGGGTGAAAAAGGACAAGGGCGCGCTGCTGGCGCTCCTCGCGCCGGTGCAGAAGGCGGCCAGCAAGAGTCCGTTCGTGCGCAAGCTGGTCGACTCCGGTGAGCTGTTCCAGCCGCTCGGCTTCACCCCCGCCGAGGCCTACGCCTTCCTCAAGGACGTCCCGGCCCTTGAAGAGAGCGGCGTCGTCGTCCGCGTCCCCGACTTCTGGCAGGCCCGCAAGCCGCCGCGCCCGCAAGTAAGCGTCACTATCGGCAAGAACGCCGCCGCGACCTTGAGCGCCGACGCGCTGCTCGACTTCTCGATAAGCCTCACCGTGGACGGGCAGCCGATCAGCGATGCCGAGTGGCAGGAGATCTTGCGCGGCAGCGACGGCCTGGCGCTCATCAAGGGGCGCTGGGTCGAGGTCGATCGCGACAAGCTCGGCCACGCCCTTTCACACTGGCAGAGCGTGCAGGAGGCCGCCGCGCAGGGCGAGCTGTCGTTCGTCCAGGCGATGCGGCTGCTCGCCGGCGCCGCTGTCGGGGAGACCGCCACCGAGGTCCTTACGGCGAGCACCGCGCAGTGGTCGCAGGTCATCGCCGGCGACTTCTTGGCCGCGGTGCTGGCGGGGCTCGGCCACCCGGACAGCCTCGGTCCGGCCGACCCCGGGCCCGAGCTCCGGGCGACCCTGCGGCCCTACCAGCAGGTGGGCGTCAAGTGGCTGTATCTGCTCGATCAGCTGGGCCTCGGCGGCTGCTTGGCCGACGATATGGGGCTGGGCAAGACGATTCAGGTGCTGGCGCTCCTGCTGCTCAAGCGGCGGGCGCGGCAGGCGACGGGCGCGGCGGCGGTGCCCAGCCTCCTTGTCGTTCCGGCGTCGCTGCTCGGCAACTGGCAGGCCGAGCTGCGCCGCTTTGCCCCCAGCCTGCGGGTGCTCATCGCCCACCCCTCGGCGGTGCCCGGCGCCGAGCTCGCCGAGCTCGGGCCCGCCGCGCTGGGCGAGCTTGAGCTGTGCATCACCAGCTACGGCTCGGTCGTCCGCTACCCGGTCTTCGCGCAGAGCCGCTGGGATCTGGTCATCCTCGACGAGGCGCAGGCGATCAAGAACCCGGCGGCGAAGCAGACCCGGGCGGTCAAGGCGCTGCGCAGCCGCACGCGCCTCCTTCTCAGCGGCACCCCGGTCGAGAACCGGCTCGCCGATCTGTGGTCGCTCTATGACTTCATCTGCCCGGGGCTGCTCGGCTCGGCCAAGGTCTTTAGTCAGTTCACCAGGCGCCTGGCCGAGAAGCAGGACTACGGCCCCCTGCGCCGCCTCATCGGCCCGTACCTCCTGCGCCGCCTCAAGAGCGACAAGCGCATCATCTCCGACCTGCCGGACAAGACGGAGCTCGTCGCCTACTGCGGGTTGAGCAAGCGCCAGGCGGTGCTCTACGAGCAGGCGGTGGCGGCGCTGCGCGAGCAGCTTACCCGGGTGGAAGAGGACGTGCAGCGGCGCGGCGTCATCCTCAGCTTCCTTCTGCGCTTCAAGCAGCTCTGCAACCACCCCTCGCAGTGGCTCGGCGACGGCGTCTACGACCCGCAAGACAGCGGCAAGTTCGCCCGCCTGCGCGAGCTGTGCGAGCCGATCGCCAGCCGCCAGGAGCGGGTGCTGGTGTTCACCCAGTTCCGCGAGCTGACCGCGCCGCTTGCCGAGTTCCTGCGCGGCGTCTTCGGCCAGCCGGGCCTGGTCCTGCATGGCGAGACCCCGGTGAAGAACCGCCCGGCCCTGGTGCAGGCGTTCCAGAAGGAGCTCGGGCCGCCGTTCTTCGTGCTCTCCTTGAAGGCCGGGGGCACCGGGCTGAACCTGACGGCGGCCTCCCATGTAATCCACTTCGATCGCTGGTGGAACCCGGCGGTCGAGTCCCAGGCCAGCGACCGGGCGTACCGGATTGGCCAAAAGAAGAACGTCCTCATCCACAAGTTCGTCTGCCGCGGCACCGTCGAGGAGCGCATCGACTCCCTGATCGCCGGCAAGCAGGAGCTGGCGCACGAGCTGCTTACCGGCGGCGGGGAGGCGCTGCTCACCCAGCTCAAGGATGAGGAGCTGTTGCGGATGGTGGCGCTCGACATAAACAGCGCGCTGCCCGAAGGCTGACCCGGCGCCACGCCGTCAGGAGAGACAACCGGAAATGGGGTACTACCAATCGCACTACGGAGACTTTCAGCCCTACGTCCCGGTCGCCGAGCGCCGGCGCCGCGCCGCGCGCGAGATTGCCTCCTTGCGCAAAAAAGGCAAGCAGACGGCGCCGGTGATCATCGCTGGACGGACGATCGCGACCACGTTCTGGGGCCGCGCCTGGTGCGACAACCTGGAGTCCTACAGCGACTACGCAAACCGCCTGCCGCGCGGCCGGACCTACGTCCGCAACGGCTCGGTCTTCGATCTGGCGATTCAGCCGGGGGCGATCAGCGCGCTGGTGATGGGCTCGCAGCTTTACCGCGTGCGGATCACGATAAGTCCGCTCGGGCGGGCGCGGTGGCAGGCGCTGATCAAGGAATGCGCGGGTCGGATCGACTCCCTGGTCGAGCTCCTGCGCGGCCGGCTGTCGCAGGGGGTCATGGAGGTCATCACCCGCAAGGGCACGGGGCTGTTCCCCGGCCCGCGCGAGATCGAGCTCTCGTGCTCGTGCCCGGACTCGGCGGTGAT
>DAOMZC010000689.1:0-4049 GCA_035437965.1 Pseudomonadota bacterium | reverse complement strand
AAGACGATCTCGCTGGGCGCGGCGGCGAGCAGCGCCGCCACCTCGTCGCGCGCCTGCTCGACGGCCTGGCGGGCGGCCCGGCCCTCGGCGTGCAGCGACGAGGGGTTGGCGAAAAAGCGCCCGCCGGCGGCGCTCATCGCGGCCAGAACTTCGGGATCGAGCGGCGTGGTCGCGTTGTGGTCGAAGTAGATGCGCGGGGCGTTCATCGCTCAGGGAGAAATATCAGATATTTCATCCGTTCCATCGGGTCGCGTGGGGGCAAGGCGTGCCGCGTCGGCACGGCTCGCGCGGCCGCGCCGGCGCGGTCCGGGCAGGAGCTCGCGCATCCGATCGGTAGCCTGGACGAGCTCGTGGATGACCCCCGGCTCGGTAGCAGAGTGGCCGGCGTCGGGGACGATCCGCAGCTCGGCCTCGGGCCAGGCCCGGTGCAGCGACCAGGCGGCCTCCATCGGGCAGACTATATCGTAGCGGCCTTGCACGATCACCGCCGGGATGTGGCGGATGCGCCCCACCTCTTCCAGCAGCTGGTGCTCGCGGGCGAAGAACCCGCGGTTTAGGAAGTAGTGGTTCTCGATCCGGGCGAACGCCAGGGCGAACTGGTCATCGATATAGTGCGCGACGGTCGCCGGGTCCTCATAGAGCCGGCTGGTGCGCGCCTCCCACAAGCTCCAGGCGCGCGCCGCGGCCAGCTGGACCCTTCGGTCGGGGCTGTCAAGGCGCCGCTGGTAGGCCGGCAGCAGCTCGCCGCGCTCGGCGGCCGGGATGTCGCGGATGAAGTCTTCCCAGCTATCGGGAAACAGCTGGCAGGCGCCGTCCTGGTAGAACCAGTCAAGCTCGCGCTGGGTAAAAGGAAGATGCCGCGCAGCACCAGGCCGGTCACCCGCTCGGCGAAGCGCTCGGCGTAGGCAAGCGCCAGCGTGCTCCCCCAGGAGCCGCCGAAGACCAGCCAGCGCTCGATGCCCAGGTGCTCGCGCAGCCGCTCCAGGTCCGCCACCAGGTGCCAGGTGGTGTTCTCGGTGAGCGCGGCGTGCGGGCGGCTGCGGCCGGCGCCCCGCTGATCGAACAGGATGATGCGGTAATAGGTGGGATCGAAGAACCGTCGCTGGTTCGGCTCGGTGCCGCTGCCGGGGCCGCCATGCAGGAATACCACCGGCACGCCGCTCGGGTTACCCGATTCCTCGAAGTAGAGCTCGTGGGTGGCCGACACGCGCAAGTAGCTCGTGTAGTTGGCTTCGCAGACCGGGTAGAGCGCACGCCGGGGCGTCCCATCCGCGTTCACCAGATTTGGGTAATTAGGAAACCCCTGAGAACCGGGGATCGCGATGACGCTGCTGCCGCTGCGGCGGCTGCCGGCGGGGGACAAAACGCGCCCTGAGAGAAGCGGCGACGGAGGCTTCGCTTTCATGGCGGGCGAGCTTAGCTTGATCGTTCTTACCTGTAAATCACCCGCTCACAAGGCAGTCTCTTCTGGTCACTTTGGGTAAATCAGCAAACGCTCGGCTTACCACATCGAGCGGGCCTGCCGACGGAGCTTCTCCACCTCGGCGCGCACCTGCGCCATCCAGGTGACAAGCTGCTCATCGGTCATCGGGTCCGGCGGCGGCTCGATCGGGCGGCCCACGCAGACCGCGATCCGACCCGGGAAGACGCAGAAGTGATCGCGGGGCAGGACGTCGCGGGTGCCGACGATGCCTACCGGGACCACCGGGATCTTGGCCGCCTGGGCCAGCACGAAGCCGCCGCGCTTGAACTTCTGCAGCTCGCCGCCGTCGCCGCGCGTCCCTTCCGGGAAGACCAGCACCGAGCGCCCCTTGCGCACCAGCTTGCCCGCGTCGTGCATGCTCTTGTAAGCGCTGGCGCGGTCTTTTCGATTGATGAAGACAAACCCCGCCAGCCACATTCCCCAGCTGAAGATCGGCAGGATGAGCAGCGACCGCTTGGCCACCATCACGACCTTCTGCGGCAGCGCCGCGAACAGCGCCAGGATGTCGGTAAGTGACTCGTGGCTGGACAGGTACAGGTAGCGCTGGCTCAGATCGAGCTCGGGGCTGAGCTGGGTGCGCAGCTCGATACCGCCGAACCAGAAGATGATCTTGGCCCATAAGCGGGCGATCGCCAGGTAGAGATCCCCGCGGGGCGACAGCGGCATGGTCGCGATCGCGACCAGCGACAAGACCCCGCTAAGGAAAATGATGAACAAGCTCGTCAGAAACGCGCGGGCTTTGGCCATGAGAGCGGCCAGGATGCCACAACCGCAGTCCGTTGGGGGCGCCTAACCGCAGCGCTCGCAGCGGATTTGCCGACGCGGAAGCCGCAGCTGGACCGATGACCGAGCAAGCAGCCAGCAGCCCGCGAGCAAGTCGCCGCATGTGGGGTCGGGGTGAGCGGCCCGCCGGCTCAGTAGCCGAGTCCTCCCTCTGGGGCGCCCGTCCACGGGTCCTCCACCCGCACCAGGTACTTGCGCAGGCAGGCGAGCTGGCCAAACATCGCCGCTTCGTCGGTGTCGAGGCGACTCGAGACGGCTCCGATCTCGGTGACCAGCCCGATCGAGTCGCCGCCGCGATCCTGGACGATGCCGCCGAAGTCCTGCAGCGCTTGCGCGAGGCGCTGAAACAGCGGGGACAGGCCGCACTCGCCTTGATTTATGTCATAGCTCTGGCTCAGCGCGACCACCTCGCCGTAGCGGAGGGCCGCGTGGGGGCCGTCGCCCGGGACATCAAAGTGGTTGGCCGGCCAGACCGCGGCGGCGCGCAGCAGGCTCGGATGGACGGCCAGCCAGAGCTTGTGCCGGATCGGCTGCCCCGCCTGGACCTCCAGGCTGCGCAGCAGGCCGCCGAGCCCCGGCAGTCCGGCGGCGGTCACCCCCACGTTGCGGTGGATTCCGTCACTGCGCAGGTCGGTGATGTTCAGGCTCGCTGTATGAGCGCTCGGGCTGGAGCCGCCTCCTTTTACCGCGAAGCGCCACAGCTCGTAGGCGTACTGGCGGCTCTCATCGACGACGATGACCGTGCCATCGGTACCGCTCGGCGGCACCATGACCGCGGGGGCGCGCAGGGTCGTCGGACTGGGCGGCGAGAAGTTGTCGGACACGCTGTTGTAGTCGTCATACGTAATCTGCCACAGGGGATCGCTGGCGCTGGCAAAGTAGACCTTGATCCCGTAGTCGCTGTCGCTCACCGCGAACGGCGCCACCTTCAGGCCGTCCGCCGGCAGCGGGGTCTCCTGACGGCTGGCCGGCAGCCGCAAGTTCCACACGCTGCCGCGGACGAACGGCTGCCACGGCGGCGCGCCCGCCGGGGTCCGGCTCGACTCGAAGCCGGCCTGCTCGGTGGGAGCGCTGGCGGCGCCGCATCCGGATGCCCCGACGATCCCAGCCAGCGCCCAGGTCGCAAGCTGCAAGGCGCGGCCCGCGCGCGCGGCGCCAGCCCGACGATTCACAATGCGGCGAGCGGCCAACCCAGCTACGTACTTCATCTTCGTCATCCTTAACTCCAAACTTCGGCAGATTAAGTAGAGTCTCTGCAGCGCGCAGCTCCGCCTACAGGGAGCTGCCTGCAGCCAGTGTAGCCGGCCGAGTCCTCTCGGCTTGATAGAATTTCCCGCTCCCGACCGGCGCACGTTCCCCGCATCGTGCACGCTGACATAGACTGAAGACATGCCCACCGCGACGAGTCCGCCTGGAGGTTATCGAATGCGCGCCAGCATCTGTCTCGCTCTCATCGCAGCCGCGGGGTGTGATCAGCTGTCGGGGAGTTATATACAACCAAACCCGCTGAACTGTGCCACCAGCGGCTCGGCCTGCGCTTCCGGAACTTCCTGCAACCGGCTCACCGGACGCTGTGACCCGATCGCTACGCCCAGTCCGAAGCCGGCTCCGGTGTGCAACCCGGGAGGGTTCTGCTGGGAGAACCCGCTGCCGCAGGGAAACGATCTGTACCGCGCCTGGGGCAGAGCGCGAAATGATGTGTGGTTTGTCGGCGCCTACGGGACCCTCCTGCACTGGGATGGCAGCACGCTGACCCGCGCAGCCTCTCCCAGCACCGAGCTAC
>DAOMZC010000688.1:0-4050 GCA_035437965.1 Pseudomonadota bacterium | reverse complement strand
ACTCACGCACCAGGTTCGGCGCCTGCCAGCGGAAGATGTTGACGCCGCCCGTCGGATAGGCCGGCACCGCCCGGCTGGTGTCGCCGGAGACGTAGATGCTTGTGGGCGAGGACATCCAGATATGACCAAGTCCGCCGGTGCCGGCGGGCTGGATGTTGGGGACCACGCTCCAGTGGCCGTCTCCCGTCGAGTGCAAGACGGCGCTCGCCTCGACGGCGTAGATGTCGCTGGCCGAGCTGCCGAAGACCGAAGTAAGCTCGTTGGCGCGTCCGGTCTTCTGCTGCGTCCACACGTCGTCGCCGGTCGAGTGCAGGATGACGCCGTTCAAGCCGACGGCGTAGACATCATTTGGTCCCGAGCCCCAGACCGCGTTCAGCCAGCTCGTGTCGGGCACCTCGAGGCGGGTCCAGCCGCGCTTCACCGCCAGATCGGGTCGGGCCAGATCGGGCCGGGACGGATCGGCCGCAGACAGGTCACCCGATACAGACAGATCACGCTCGTCATCGCTTGCCGGCAGTGGCGGGTCACTATTGCAGCCGGCGGCAATCGTCAAAATCGTGAACAGCATTCGCGCTGATTTCATGAGGGAGCCCTTTACAGTCAGGCAGAGGCGCCCTGCATACCGCGGGCTCCCAGCGAGGTCAATATCGTCGATGCGCGGGCGTGATGGGGCGCCCCGGTTCGCGTCCCAGGGGGCTCAATGTGACCACGGCCCGATATATGGAGACATCTCAGCGGCTTGGCGCGTGGCCAGGTGCGAACAAGTGCGCTATAGAAAGTAGATGTCGCTTCCCCGCGAAAGCCAAGCTGGCGCCCCTTCTCCTTCGTCTTGTCATGTCCGTTGCCCGTCCGACTTTCGCTACCGCGAGGCGCTGGCGCGGACCGGAGTGCGCCGGATTCGCCGCCTCTGCAAGCTGGCGCTGGGCTTTGACCCGGTGCCTACGGATGAGCAGATGGCGCTGATCTACCAGGATATGTACGAGGGCGATCCGGTGGCCGAGGCGTTCGTCAACGAGGTGTTCCTCGGCCCCGCCGGTCCGCGCGCCGGCCGGCAGCTGCTCGATAAGGCGCTGACCCAGGGAGTCGCCGCGGTCGGCGCGGTCCCCGATTCGATGGGCCGCCTGTTCACTGAGTTCGAGCAGGTGCCGGACTGGGTGCAGCCGGAGCTCGTCGAGGAAGGCGCGCGCATCTGGCGGCGCTGGGGGACGACGCTGTTTTCCGTTGCCGGCGCCGGCACGCTGGAGATGTATACCGAGGGCGCGGTGGCGGTGCCGCTCGCCCTTACCGGAGGCTACGCCGGCGCCAACGCGCTGCGCCGCTACCTGGAAACGGCGCGCTTCTGGATCGATGTCTCCGAGCCCGGCGCCCTGTTCCGTGCCGGCTCGGCGGGGCGGGCGACGGCGATGCGGGTGCGGGTCATGCACGTCTCGGTGCGCCGGCGGGTGGCGGCGCATAAGGAGTGGGACGCGGAGCGTTGGGGGCTGCCGATTAGCCAGGCCTATATGATGCTGACGCTGCTTGGCGGAAGCGTCGCGCCGGCCCTGGCCTTGTGGCCGCTCGGCTTTCAGACCTCGCCGCGCGAGACGCTCGCGCTGCTGCACTTCCAGCGCTACCTCGGCCACCTGCTCGGCGTGCGGTCGCGCTGCTATCCGAGCTCGATTCGCGAGGCGCTGCAGTTCCTGTTCGCGTTCATGATTTCCCGCTCCTACACCTCGGGAAGATATGGCGCCGAGCTGATCGAGTCCTTCCCGCAGGCGTTCGTGCCGCGCGCCCGCCCCGGCACCCTGCCCTACTTGCGCGAGCTGTACGCCTACTGGTCGATGTGCGGCTATTGCGGATTCCTATCGCCGGGCATTCGCGCGCGCTATAAGCTCCCCCCCGCCCTGCCGGGGGTCGGACTCCTGTTTGCGCGCGCGCCATTTATCGCCGCGACCGAGGTAGCGCGACGGCTGCTGCCCGGCGCCGCCGACTTCATCGACAAGGTCCGCTGCCGACAGCGCGAGCGCTGGTACGCGCTGCAGATGGCGGGACGTAAGGCGATGTTCGAAGCGAAGTTCTAAGCTTCCCGCCCGCTGCTTGCCCGCTGCTTGCCCGCTGGGTACGCGCCATCCGACATCGGCACGCCCGGCCCCACGCCCGGCCTTCATGTAGGCAGCTTGCGCCGATTTTCTATCTCGGCAAAAACCGGCCGCATTTCCGCGCCTTGGCCTAAAGTCCGCGCTCGGCCGAAGTTGACTAGGGAATGGCGGTGCTGCAATAATTCCAAAGATGCTGATAGCACCCTACATGGCCGCCCCATTGCCCCCCTGGGGCCCTGGATGAGCAAGGAGCCGCAGCTCGAGGCGCGGGCCAACGTCCTCATCGTCGACGACAACCCGAACAACCTCCTGGCGCTCGAGGCCATCCTCGCCGAGCTGGACGCGAACCTCGTCCGCGCCGGCTCGGGCACCGAGGCGCTGCGGCGGATCCTCGATCAGGACTTCGCCGCGATCCTCCTCGACATCCAGATGCCGGGGATGGACGGCTTCGAGACCGCGACGCTCATCCGCCAGCGCGAGCGCTCGCGCGCCATCCCGATCATCTTTCTTACCGCGTTTCCCAGCAACGACACCCAGGTCTTTCAGGGCTACTCGATCGGCGCCGTTGATTTTCTGTTCAAGCCGATCGTCGCCGCGACCCTCAAGACCAAGGTCTCGGTGTTCGTCGAGCTTTTCAAAAAGACCGAAGAGATCAAGCGCCAGGAGGCGCTGCTGCGCGAGATCCAGGCGCGCGAGCACGAGCAGAAGCTCGTCGAGGCCCGCCAGCGCTGGCAGGCCGAGCGGCTGCGCGAGAGCAACGAGCGCCTCAAGCTCCTCGCCGACATCGCCAACCGCCTGCTCACCGAGGATCATCCAGAAAAGTTCCTCGGCACGCTGTACGCCCAGATCGCCGCCCACCTCGGCCTTGAGATCTTCCTCCACTACCGCGTCGATGAGAGCGGCAGCGCCCTGGTGCTGGAGACCTCGGGCGGCCTCGCTACAGCGCCGGGCACCAGCTGCCACCGGCTCGCCTTCGGCCAGGACGGCAGCGGCGCCGCGGCCCAGCACCGCCAGCGCGTCGTCCTCGAAGACATCCAGGGCACCGCCGATCCGCGCGCCCAGGTCAGCCGCGAGCTCGGCCTGTCGGCGTTCGCCAGCTTTCCGCTGCTCGCGCAGCAGCGCCTGATGGGCGTCCTGTCGTTCGGCACTCGCAGCCGCGCCTACCTCAAGACCGACGAGCTGGCGGTGCTGCAGGTCATCTGCGATCAGGTCGCCATGACCATGGAGCGGGCCCGCCTCATCGGCGAGCTGCAGCGCCGCGCCGATGAGCTGGCCGAGGTCGATCGGCGCAAGGATCAGTTCCTCGCCATGCTCGCCCACGAGCTGCGCAACCCCCTGGCGCCGATCGTCAACGCGCTGGAGATCATGCGCCTGCGCGAGGAGCCCGACCCGGTCTACGTGCGCGCCCGCAGCGCCATGGAGCGCCAGGTCCGCCACATGGTGCACCTGGTCGATGACCTGCTCGACGTGTCGCGCATCAGCACCGGCAAGGTGACGCTGCGCCAGGAGCCGGTGGTGCTCGCCGACATCGTCCAGCAGGCGGTGGAGACCAGCCGGCCGCTCATCAACAAGCGCAACCACAGCCTCGCCATCGATCTGCCGCGTGAGACCGTGCGCATGTTCGCCGATCGGACGCGGCTCAGCCAGGTCATCTCCAACCTCCTCAACAACGCCGCCAAGTACACGGATCCCGGCGGCCGCATCACACTCGGCTGCGAGCGCGATGCGGCCGAGATCGTGATCCGCGTGCGCGACACCGGCATCGGCATCAGCCCCGAGCTGCTGCCGCGGGTGTTCGATCTGTTCGTGCAGGCGGACCGGGCCGCGGACCGGGCGCTCGGTGGGCTCGGCATCGGCCTTACGGTGGCGCAGCGGCTGGTGCAGATGCACGGCGGCAGCCTCACCGCGCGCAGCAAGGGCCTGGGCCAGGGCAGCGAGTTCGTGGTCCGCCTGCCCTGCCTGCCCGCCGAGG
>DAOMZC010000687.1:0-4058 GCA_035437965.1 Pseudomonadota bacterium | reverse complement strand
TGTGGAGCTGAGGGGAGTCGAACCCCTGGCCTCTAGAGTGCGATTCTAGCGCTCTACCAGCTGAGCTACAGCCCCAGGTAGTTGTATGGCCTCGTTTGTTTGGACCTTCTATCAAATGCGCACTTGCGATGGCAAGGAAAAACGACGGCTTGGTCGCAGATCGATCGAGAGGGGGTTGGCGGCGACGCGGGCTGGGGACCTTGGTGGCTGCGGGGGCTGCTACCGGAGGGCTGGACGGGCGGCGAAATTTGCTGCTGGCGAGGAACCGCGACCGATGCGCGGTAACATGCGGCGACCTACGCCGGCATGCCGCGACATGCCACATCAAGCGCTGACGGCCAGCACCGGTCGGGACAGCCGGCCACCAGCGGCAACGGGCGGAGGCAGGGCAGGTCAGACCGCCAAGCCCGACGTAAAAGCCAAGGAGGGCGGCCGGCCCGATGCGCTACGATGCGCGAGCTCGCGCAGGTGCACCGAGTCCGGCGATCGTGGCGAGCGGCTGCGGCCCGGCGGAACCCGGTGCCGATGGAACTACTTAGTAGATGGCGGAGTCCCCATGAAGCTCAACTTTTTCGAGACAGTGCTGGTCAACAATCCCGTGCGCGGCGCCATGCTCGACTACAGCGTGCGCTGGCACTACGAGGCGGCGTGCGCGCCGGCGCTCGGTCAGGTGCTGGAGATCGGCTGCGGCAACGGGGCGGGACTGCGCGCCATCGAGCGTCGCTTTCGGCCGGCGGGGCTGGCGGGGTTTGACCTGGATGACCAGCAGGTGGCGCGGGCGCGCTCGGCGCTGGCCCGGCTGACCGAGCGGCGGCCGATGCCGCCCGTCCGCCTGTGGACGGGCGATGCCGAGCACCTGGACGCGCCGAGCGCCAGCTACGACGGCGTCTTCGAGTTCGCGATCTTCCATCACATTCCGGACTGGCGGCGGGCGCTGTCCGAGGTGCACCGCGTGCTGCGGCCGGGCGGCTACTTTTTCTTCGAAGAGCTGTCGCGCGAATTCTTTTATGACACCGGCGCCTTTGGCGCGCTGCTGCGGCGGACGACCGCGCACCCCTGGGATACGATGTTCGACTTCCCAAGCTTCCGGCAGGGTCTGGCGGACGCGGGGCTCAAGCTGATCGCGCTTGGTACGCACCCGGTGCCGGGCTGGCACCATGGAGTCGCGGTGCGCGCTTAGCGGACTGCTGGCCGCCGTCGCTGGCAGGGCGCGATCGGCGCTGCGACTCAAGCGCCGCGCGGTTCGAAAACCCAGCAAAAGAACCATGGCGCCCGGTTCCTGCTTGCTGTGTTATGATGTCCGGCCATGGCGCTGGTCCTTTACGAACACCCGCTGTCCGCCTTCGCCCAGAAGACCAAGCTGGCCCTCTATGAAAAAGAGCTCCCTTTCGAGGCGCGAACGATCGACCTTTTCGCGCCGCTGCCGCCGGAGTTTGTAGAGCACAGCCCGCGCCGCCAGGTTCCCGTTTTGCTTGATACGGGAGCGGAGGGTGCGGACCAGACCGCGGTGTTCGACTCCACCATCATCCTGGAATATCTGGAGGAGCGCTTCCCAGAGCGCCCCCTTTTACCCAAGTCGCCCGCGGCGCGAGCCCGCGCGCGGATGCTCGAGGACCTCTGTGACACCTACTTTGACGCCGTCACCTGGGGGCTCAGCGAGGTCCGCTTCTTCGGGCGCGCCACCGGCGAGCTGGCCGAGCGCTTGACCGCTCGCGGCGCGGAGCAGCTCGCGCGCTTGTATGGATTCCTGACGCGCCACCTGGGCACCGGACCCTTTTTTCACGGCGAGCAGTTTGGCTGGGCGGACCTGGCGGCCTTTCCGTTCGTCGCCCATGCCGACCTTCACGGACTTGCGCCGGCCGCCGGCTCGCCGCTTGGAGAGTGGTTTCAGCGCGCCAGCGCGCGGCCGAGCGCGCACAAGATCCTGGGCGCGGCGCGGGCGGTGCTCGGCCAGATGCCTGAACTCGGTCCGCTGGTCGCTGCGGGAGTAATCAACCGCGAGTACCGCGACCACCGCCTGGAGTGGTTCCTGCGCAGCGGTGGCGGCTCGATCGTGACCGAGGGCATGGCCCGCGGCACGGTCCACTTCTCAGCCGAAATCGAGTGAGCCGCCGTGGCCCTCGGCTCCGCTGAGCGCAGACGCCTCCCGTGATCCGCTTAAGCAACCCATTCGGGCGGCTGGTGACGATCCGGCTGCTCGATCCGGTGACAGTTGAGGAGTACGAGCGTTTCGACATAAAAGTCCGCCACCTGGTCTCGCTCCTGCCGCCCAATCTGGTGTTCTGCTCGGATCTGCGCTACGCGGGGCTCCTGCCGGGCGCGGTCGCGCAGCGCATTCCCGAGTCGATGCGCCGCGATCAGCCCTGGCTCCGCCGCGCCGCGCTGCTCGTTCAGGAGGAAAGCGCGGTGGCGGCGCTGCAGTTCCGCCGCATCATCAAGGGCGCCAGCAGTAACCCGAGCCGGCGCAGCTTCACCGATCCTGAAGCGGCGCTCCAGTGGCTCGCCGAGGTGCTGCTCCCTTCCGAGCAGACGCACCTTGCGACCTTCATCCGCAGCCAGCCCGGCGACTGAGCCGACCGACTAGACCGGGATTCGGTAACCGTTTAGCGTGACGCGCGAGATCGTCAAGCTGAACGGCTCGGCGCTGACGGCGAGCGTGGCGGCCAGCGAAGGGGTGAGCGCCGAGCTCTCGACCAGGATTCCGCGCAGTCCGGAGTCTTCGGCCAGCTTGGAGGCGATGTTCACCGAATTGCCGGCGATGTCGCGACCGCCGCTGGCCAGCGGGAACAGGAAGACCTCGCCGTGCGTGACGCCGACATGCGCGTCAAGGCCCAGCGTGCGGGTGGTCTCGATGATGTCGCGGCTGAAGGCGATGGCCGCGTCGCTATTATCAAACAGGACGATCGCCAGGATGCCGTTCGACTTGACGACATCGCCTCCATACGAAGAGGCGATGCGGCGGAACGCCAGATCGATGAGCGACATATCGGTGAACTCGTCCAGCAGGTATTCATGCCGGCGATGCGCGGTGCGGACGAACGCCACCGTGGGGGTTACGCAGTAGTTTCGGAAGCTCGCGCGCTCCAGCGCGGACAGCGAGGTCGCGCGCAGGGTGGCAAAGAACGCGGCGTCGAACGGGGTCGGATAGTTGATGTCGCCGCCCTCGGCGACCACCAGCGGCGTGCCGTCATCGCTGAGCGACCACAGCTCGCCGTAGTGCTGCAGATCCTCGCGCCGGCTGGCGGTGCAGCGCAGCGGCTCGGCGAGCTGCGCGAGCACCGGCGCCGACACCACGATCTCGCCGCCATGGGTCCGCTCCTCGGCGACCTCCTCGATCATGTCGATATCGGGGCCGAACAGTCCGCCGGCGATGCGGTAGCACTCCACCTGGTGCACGCCCATCCCGACCTGGACCGTCAGCGCTTTGAGCCGGCGCTGCACCTCGCGCATCTGGTCGATGACCTGGGCCGGCGCGATCGAGTCGGGATAGAACATCTGCGTGTTGTCGGCCGCCCACACGCCGATCGCCTCGCCGCCGATCGCCTTGCCCAGGGCGTGGATCACCTCTTTGGGCTCCGAGATCAGCTTCATCACCTGGGGCAGGCTGTAGCGCTGCGTCAGCGTCGACAGGCCCGCCGCGTCCGTGGAGACCATGGTGCCGCGGGTCAGGTAGGGTTGCATCATCCGCGCGTGCCGCTCCGCCGATTTCGGGCGCGAGTTCCACAGCAGCACCATCTCGGTCGCGATGACGCCGGACATCCCGGGGCTCAGATCGGCTAGCGAGATGTCAAAGATCGCCATGACGGACCTCCCGATAGTCAGGATACTGCATGTGAGCGCAAGTGGACACCCGGCCGGCGGTTAGCGCGACAGCGGCTTCAGGAGCGGCCTTAGCTCTGGCAGGGCGTCGCGGGCGGCGCGGAAGGCGGCGATGACCTGGGCGAGCTGCGCGGGTGTGTGGGTGGCCATGGGGCACAGGCGCAGGCGGGCGGTGCCGGTGGGGACGGTCGGCGGGCGGATGGCGGGGGCGAGCACGCCGGCGCGGCGCAGGTAGCCCG
>DAOMZC010000686.1:0-4059 GCA_035437965.1 Pseudomonadota bacterium | reverse complement strand
CGACACCGGCGGCAGCGGGCTGGGGCTGGCGATCGTCGCCGCGGTGGCCGAGCAGCACGGCGGCAGCGTCGAGGTCGTGGCGCACGGTCCGCCGCAGACCTGCCTCGCCCTGCTGCTGCCGCGCCTGGCTTCACCCCTTCACCAGATCTTCCCTTAGCCTTCGTGCGCCCTTCACGAGCAGAGCCCAGAGTGCTAAGGATGCGCGACGGGGAGCCAAGCAGGTTGGCTCCCTGGGAGCGCAGATGTTCAGGAGCTTAACTTAGATGAAGAGACTACCAGACCACGTCGCCATCGTCATGGACGGCTGCCTGCAGTGGGGGCAGCGCGGCGGGCACGACGCCCGAGAGAGCCTGCTCGCCGGGGCGCGGGCGACCTACGAGACGATTACGGCGGCGCAGGACCTCGGCCTGCGCTACCTCACGCTGCTGCCGGGCAAGGAGCGTATTGCGCCGGCGCTCGCCTGGGAGCTCCTGGCCGAGGCGCTGCACACCTATGGCGACGGCCTGCGGCGGCGCGGGCTGCGCCTCTTGCCGGTGGGCGAGCTGACGACCGCGCCGGATGAGGTGCGGCGGATGCTGGCCGCGCTGCACGCAGAGAGCGCCGGCAGCTCGGGGATGCAGGTGAGCCTGGCGCTCGGCTATAGCGGGCGCGGCGACGTGGTGCGGGTAGCGCGGCAGCTGGCGGCGGCGGTGGCGGCCGGGCGGCTGGCGCCCGAGGCGATCACGCCCGAGGCAATCCAGCGGCTGCTCACCACGGTCAACCTGCCCGAGCCGGATCTGATCATCCGCACCGGCGGCCGGCGCCGCTTGGTCGATGCGCTGACGTTCGAGGGTGCCTACGCCGAGCTGTTCTTTTCGGCCGCCCTGTGGCCGGATTTCTCGGCCGCCGAGCTGCAGCGCGCGCTGCTCGACTACGCCCAGCGCGAGCGCCGGTTTGGCAAGATCTCCGAGCAGGTGCAGGGTGGGCTGGCCGCAGCGGCCTGGAGCCCGTCGCTGGCCAGCTCCCTGTAAGCTGCGCCCCCGCTGCGGCGCTCGCCGGTAGCAGCCGTGCGCAGACCTTCCGTATCGCGGAAGGTCTCACGGCCCCAGAACGCGCGCCGCGCCGCGCGCGGGGCGGACCTGGTCTGGATGGAAGGGGGCGCAGAGCCCTCTTGGCAGGACCGTCTAAGAGGCTAACGACTAGCGGCTAACGACTAGCGGCGCCCTGGGCTCGGCGCGGAAGGCGCGGGGCGGTACGCAGGCGCAGGGCGGAAGGCGGGCGCGGGCGCGGGATGAAATGAAGGCGCGGGGTGGTAGGCCGGGGCCGGGCGGTAGGCCGGGGCCGGGGCCGGGGCAGGGTGATACGTCGGCGCCGGGGCCGGGTGATACGTCGGCGCAGGCGCAGGACGGTACGCAGGCGCAGGCGCAGGATGGTACGAAGGCGCAGGCGGCGGGTGATAAGCCGGCGGGGTGTAGCTGGGCGCCGGCTGATAAGACGGCCGGTTATAGACCGGAGCCGGGCGCGGATTGTACGGCGCGGGACTCGGGTAGCTCGGGTGCGAATAGGGCTGCCCCGGGCTGGTCGCCGGGTGGGTATATCCGGGTGCCGGCGCCGGGAAGCCGGGCCGCTGGTAGCCCGGCGTCGGTGCCGGAAAGCCAGGCCGCTGATAACCGGGTGCGGGCGCCGTCCCGGGGAAGCCGGGTCGCTGATAGCCGGGTGCCGTCCCGGGGAAGCCGGGTCGCTGATAGCCGGGCGCGGGCGCCGTCCCGGGGAAGCCGGGTCGCTGATAACCCGACCCCGGCAGGGAGGCTGCGGGGCGGATATGCGGCCCGAAGTATGTCCGCTGCTGCAGCGGAATTCCCGGCCGCACCACGACCTGCGCTCGCGGCATCGCATGACCCAGGGTCCCAAGCGGGATCGGAGCGACCCGCAGCGTCGGCAAGAAGTGCGACGGCGGACCCACGATGATGCGGCTCGAGCCGATCGAGCGGTAGTCATTGGCGATCGCCGTCCGCCCATAGAGATTCGGCAGATACGACGGTGCAACCCGGACCAGCCGCGGCGCCGTCAGCTGCCCCGAGGCGACGAAGCTCCAGCTGTGGCCGCGCCACCCGTACCCCGGCGGGGCGATGCGCACGCCGCGCGGCGGCAGCGGTGCCCAGCCGACGTACCCGCCCCCGGCCCGCCAGTGCACCCAGGCCGGGCCCCAGACCCGGCCGGGAATCCAGCTCCACCCGTAGCTGCCGACCTGCAGCCAGCGACCGTAGTGGAACGGCGCCCAGCCCCAGCTGTGCTCCGAGACCCAGGTCCAGCCATAGTCGCTGAGGACCCACCGGCCGCCGCTGTAGTAGGGCGTAAAGTCGGTCCCGACCTCGGCGACCGACGGCACCCAGATCTGGCCATACTGCGGGTTGTCGACCCACTGGCCATAAGGGCTCAGCGCGTCGCGGAAATCCTGATACGCCGCCGGGTCGTAGCCATCGTCGAGCTGGTTATACTGGCTGAAATCTTCGTCCTTGGAGCAGTCATAGCTTTGGTTGTTGTCGTCAAAGCAGATGCCCTCGGGGGGAGGCTGATAGACCTGACTGCCGTCTGGGTTGTAGCCAGCGTTCGGATCCGGTTGGTTGTAGCCAGCGTTCGGATCCGGCTGGCTGTAGCCGGCGTTCGGGTCCGCTGTATCGTACCCGTAATCCGCCGGGCCCTCGGCGAGGGCCTCGCCGGCCACGCCTCCGGAAACGAGCAGGGACGCGGCGGCCAATAAGCGACGAAGCGTGGTCTTCATCAAGGTTCTCCTACCTCTTGAAACGATTGTACGCCGCGGAACATTCAATGGGCAGAGCGCGCAGGTAAGCACCGACGCTCCGCGAGCCCGGCGGTCACGCGCGCGTACCCGAAAGCTCGGCAGTCAACCATCAAGAAAGTGTCTTGCCTTGCCCCGGAAAGGCTCCTATCGTTGATCCACTGTGTGCGTCCTAATGCTACGCCAAACGCGTGGCTCGGGGTTTACTCCCCAGAGCGGCCCAGACTCCATACTAGACCAGGCAGCGTCGCCCCGCTAACCGGCGGCCCGCGTCCGAGCCCTCAAATCCAAAGAAACGTAAATCCACAGCAGCACAGACAAAGCAGCATAGATAGAGTAAGCATCGCCCGAGCAGGCCTCGCCAGATGCCCCGATGTCCAGATGCCCCGATGTAACGATGCAATAGAGTAGTACTGACAAGCGCTGAGCAAATGAGGCTGAAGAGAAGGAGCAAATGAGTACTAAGTTGTTTGTTGGCAACCTGTCCTACTCCATCACGGAGCAGGAGCTGCGAGAAGCGTTCTCGCAGTCGGGACGGACCGTTCAGAGCGTGCGCATTGCCGTCGACCGTGAGACGCAGCGTCCGCGCGGGTTTGCCTTTGTCGAGGTCGCGACAGATGCCGATGCTGACTCGGCCATCAACGAGTGGAACAACAAGATGCTCGCCGGGCGCACGATCTTCGTCGAGAAGGCGCAAGAGCGCGCTCCCGGGGCGCCCCGACCCGCTCCTCGTCCTCGCCCGCCCGGAGCTCCCGGCGGTCCCACCGATGGCGCCGGTCCGCCGCGCCCCTTCGGCGGCCCGCCGCGCCCCTTCGGCGGCCCGCCGCGCCCCTTCGGCGGCCCACCGCCCGCCATGATCGAGCCGCAGCGCGAGCACGGCCGCCGGCACAACGCCAAGCCCGAGCGCAAGGTCAAAGAGAAGAAATCCCCGGGCCGCCCCGAGGAGCGCGAACGGGGCAAGTGGCGCTGGGATGGCAGCGACGACTACTAGCCGCCAGGTGGTAGCGGCCGGCCGGCACCTTGGTGCTGCGCCGCCCCGGGGCCGCGGCCCCGCCCACCCTGACCGTCGCCGCGGCCGCCGCAGCGCCTCGCCGAGCTGCCATGTCAGAGTCCGCTAGCCCGGCCGCGCCATCGCCCGGCCACCCGGTCGCGCGGCTCCTCGGCAAGCACCGCAAGCAGGTCGTCGGCCTGATGTCCGGCACCTCGGGTGACGGGCTTGACTGCGCCCTGACCACCATAGAAGGCCAAGGTCTGCTGACGCGCGTGCTCGCGGTGCAGGC
>DAOMZC010000685.1:0-4062 GCA_035437965.1 Pseudomonadota bacterium | reverse complement strand
TGGCCGGTTCAAGATCATGCCAAGCCGTTCCCGTCGCTGACCAGAGCCTCGAACATCCCGCGGGAACGATTGTGGAACGATTCCCGCGCTGGCCGACCGGCTTCACGTCTCGAAATGGCGACAAGATGAGGCTTGATGCTCTCCGGCTGGCGCTGCGCCTCGCGCAGCTTATGGGCGTGCAGTCTTGCGATGGTGGTGCTTTTTACCATCGGCGGGGCCTTCGTTTGTTTCATGCTCGGCCGGATGCGACCCGTGGCTGCGGCTTTTGCGCCGGTGTGGAGCCTCTGCCGCGGGCGCCTCTGGAGGCGGAGCCGGTGCCTGGGCCTGCAAGGGAACGTCCTGGACGCTGTCGTGGCTTAGATCCAGCGCCAGCTCTTGATCTGTATAACCGCTCAAGTGCAGGCGCAGCTTGAGCAGGCCCGCCCCGGCCGGCTGCTGGCCGAGCCACGGCGTGCGACCCAGCAGCGCCCCATCGCCGACCCGCACTACATCAGCGCCCGGCGGAGTGGTGCGGACGGTCAGCCGCACCGGCTGGGCAGCGGGCAGCTCGCGCGGACCACGCACCCAGCGCACGGCCAGCGTACCCAGCGCGAAGAGGGCCACCAGCGCTCCTATCCCCAGCGCGAGCCGGCGGTCGCGACGAACGGCCAGTCCAGCGAGGGTCACTGCCAGCTGGCGCAGGGTCGCCACGGACTGCCGCAGGAGCTGCGCCCCGCGGGCCGGCGGGATCGGCGTTTCCTCGGGGCGCGGCGCGGGAAGTAAGGTCTCTGCGGCGCCGGCTGATGGATCGAGATGCGGCACTGCTGTCGCCGGCGGGTCGGCGGGGGGCGGCAGCGTAGTCGATGGAGCCAACGAGACAGGCGGCGGCGTGGGCGCGGCCGGAACCACCGAGGGCGGCGGCGGCAGCGTCGCCACCGCGGCCGATGAGCTGACTTTGGGGACGCTGGCGGTCGGGCGCCGCTTGACCGGCGGCGGGTGCTCGACACATAGACCATCGAGTGTTTCGGCGACCTTCGCCATCGGCGGCCGTAGGTCCCGGTTTTTGCAGAGCATGCTCGCCACCAAGTCTGTCACCGCGCTCGGCAGCTGCGGCATCTTGCTCCCTAGCGGCATCGGCTCGATGACAAGATGGTTGGCGATGATCTCGCCCTGGCTCTGTCCGGCGATGGGTCGCTCGCCGCTCAGCATCTCGTACAGCATGACTCCCAGGGAGTACGTGTCACTGCGGCCATCGACCTGGCCGGCGCCGCGGCACTGCTCGGGCGACATGTAATGCGGCGTGCCCATGATGGCGCCCGTACGCGTCCGCACCGGCATCTGCCCGATGTCGTCGGTTACCTTGGCGATCCCGAAGTCGAGGAGCTTGGTGCGCTCGCCGCCGGGTGCCTGGCTGTCGGTGACGATCATCACATTATCCGGTTTCAGATCGCGATGGATGACGTCTTTGGCATGGGCGGCGGCTAGTGAGTCGGCGAGCTGAAACGCAAAGCTCAGCGCCGTTCCGAGCGGCAAGGGCGCAGGGCCATGCAAGATGCGCTGGGACAGCGTCTCGCCCTGCAGAAATTCCATAACGATGTAGGCACTCTGATCGTCAAGCTGGCCATAATCGGAAATCTGCACGAGCCCGGGATGGGCGACGCGGTTGACGGCCCGCGCTTCGTTGAAAAAGCGGGCAACTACATCGGCCCGCTGGGCATACTCGGGATGCAGGACCTTGATGGCGACGCGACGGCCAATGAGCGAGTGCACGGCCTCGAACACCTCGCCCATGCCACCTGCGCCGATCTTGCGTACTGCTGTGTAGGGGCCAATTATCTGCTGCGGCTGCACCATCGGTCCTAACCTAGAACTTGAACAGATTGAGAATCTTAGACCGATGCGAGCGCTTGTGGGTTTTTTGTCCGCCGGCGGAGCTCGGCGACTGGCCCGGGGGGCCAGCGTTGCTCTGGGCGGTCCCGGCGTTGGCGGCGGCGGCAGCGGGGGCGGTAAGGGCTGCCAGCACCTCGGTGCGGTTGACATCCGTGCTGCCGTCCAGCGCGAGCTCGCGGCCGGCAAAGTCGGGAAGATACAGGCGCACGCGGAAGGCCCCGGTTTGGGCCGGGCGCTCGAACACAAAGGGCGTCTTGCCGAGGACGAGACCGTCTTCGGCCTGCACCACCGCGGCGCCTGAGGGCAGGCTGTTGATGCGATAATGGACGGTCTTGCCTGCCAGGCGGGCCGGCTCGGGCGACGGGCGGCCACGCAGGGTACACACGCCGAGCAGCGACCCGAGAGCAAGTACTGCCGCCGCTGCCCCGATGCCGCGCCCGCGCGGGCTGCGCAGCATGGCCTGAAAGGCCGCCGTGTCCGTCCCGGTCCAAGAAAAACGTCTACTGACTCCGGTGACTCCGGACGGTCGCGCCGTCACCACCGGTACGCTGCCCGTACTGCGGCGCCGCAGCGGTGGCGGGTATTGTTCGCTCAGGGCTTCGAGCTCGGTTGCCACCTGCTGCATGGACGGCCGCCGCTCGCGGTCCTTGCTCAGCATGCGGTGCACCAGGGCAGTGACCGCCGCGGGCAGCTGCGGCGCCTTCTTGCCGAGCGGCACCGGCTCCTGCGTCAGGTGGCGGGCGATGATCTCGCCGGTCCCTTCCCCGGTAATCGGCCGCTCGCCGCACAGCATCTCGTACAGGATGACGCCCAGGGAATAAACATCTGTGCGGCTGTCCACCTTGCCGGCGCCGCGGCACTGCTCGGGCGACATGTAGTAGCAGGTGCCGATGACCGCGTTCGAGTTGGTGAGCGGACGCGGCGCCCCAACCTCCTCGGTCTCGGTCAGCTTGGCGATGCCAAAGTCGAGGATCTTCGTCCGCTCCCCGCCGGGGGCCTGGAGGTCGGGGACCAGCATGATGTTGTCGGGCTTGAGATCGCGGTGCACCACGCCTTTTTCATGGGCGGCGACCAGCGCCTCGGCAACCTGGCTGCCGTAGCACAGGGCCACCTCCGGCAAGATCGAGCCGCGGCTCTTGAGGCGGGCCGCAAGCGGCTCCCCGCTGAGCAGCTCCATCACGATGTATGCGGTGTGGTCGGCTAGCTGGCCGTAGTCCGAGACTTGGACGACGCCCGGGTGTTCGATGCGGTTGACGGCGCGCGCCTCGTTGAAAAAGCGGGTGATGAACTCGGGTCGGAGGGCGTATTCGGGGCGCAGGACCTTGATTGCCACCTTGCGCTCGATGGGCTCGTAGATTCCCTCATATACAGTCCCCATGCCGCCTTCGCCGAGCTTGCCGAGGACGCGATAGGGACCGATTTTTACTTCTGTTTCGGCCATGCTCCATCTCTGCTGCAGGCGACGGACGTGGCGGGACGTTACCCGATCTTCCCATGGCCGTTTCCGGGCGTCAAGACAGCCGAAACTTGGAATTCCCTACTTAGCCAGCCGAGTACTCTGAGAGAGGCAGCTTGCGAGACGGCTCGGACGCAGAGTGAGTCAGGTTTTTACGGCGCGCGCCGCGGCCTCGACCCGCGCGAGGATGTCGCGGGCGTGGCCAAGGAACGTCACGCCCGCCGGCAAGAGGGTCATTCCGCGCGGGGTGCGGGCGAAAAGCGGCGTGCCGAGCTCGTCTTCCAGGGCGCGAATGTGCCGACTCAAAGCCGGCTGCGCCAGCCGCAGCTTCTCGGCGGCGCGGCCTACGTGCGCTGCTTCGGCGACGGCGACGAAGCCGCGAATTTGCATCAAGCTCACGGGCCCATCCTAGCACATCAGATCAAAACGGTATTGGATCGCAGGTCGCTCGCGACTGCATGCTCGATTCATGAGCATCGTCATTCTGAGCGCCCAAGAAGCCATCGCCCTGCGCCGCGCCGGCCAGGTCGCGGCCGCGACGCTGGCCACGGTCGGCCAGCGGCTCGCGCCGGGAGTCTGCACGAGCGAGATCGACCAGTGGGTGCGCGCCGATACGCGCGCCCGGGGCGGCCGCCCGAGCCAGCTCGGCTACGAAGGGTTTCCCGCCGCGGTCTGCGTGAGCCGCAACCATGTCGTCTGCCACGGCGTTCCTCGCCCCACCGAAGTGCTGCGCGAAG
>DAOMZC010000684.1:0-4064 GCA_035437965.1 Pseudomonadota bacterium | reverse complement strand
ATCTAGTTTTTGAACATATATACTATTTACTGTTCCAATACTTGTTAAGTTAAAAACTCCAGGCCCGGGGTCAAAGTCAATCGTTCCGTTGACTCCACCAGTAAAATATACATTGCCCCTTGTATGAAGGTCTTGGTGTTTCATCTTGCTCTAATTATCGAGCCCGGCCGGAAACTGGTTGCGGACTCGCGCCGCGTGACGGCCCTGCCCTACCCCCCGCCCGTCTTCCAGTGGCTGTCCCGCATCTTTTTGGACTGCGGTGAGTCCTTCTGCCGCAAAAAGATGCTGAACGCGCCGAGGATGGCGATCGAGAAGAACTCGCTCTGCCAGTTCTGAAACGACTCGAACCAGAAGTCGGACTCACCAAAGACCTCGACGAAGCGGAGCGGGCCCTGGCCGAGCCAGCCGCGGTGCTCATTGAGCGACATCCAGGCGCCGTACCCATGCGCGAGGAAAAAGCCGACAAAGAAGAGCAGCAGCGCCAGGGTGAGGGAGTTCTCATAGATTCGCCAGAGGATGGGATGCCGGGCGCGCCGCGCCGCGCAGTACTCGTCCTCAAGCGCGCTCTGCCGCCTGTCTTCTTCGGTCTCTTCTTCGGGAGGCTTCTTGGACTCCGCCGAGCCCTTCTGATACAGCCAGGTAGTGAGCGAAACGAACAGCGCCATCTGCAGAAACTCGGACTCCATGTTCTCCGCGAGGCTGCTTATGAAATGGCCGCTCCCAAGGTAGGCTCGCCGCTGCGCCAGCGGCGGCTGCGCGTGCTCGCGCCGGTCCTGATTGTAGGCCCGGAATCCGGCTTCGAGCTGGCCGATCACGGAGAAGCCGAAGAGCCCGAGAAGTACCAGGCTCAGGCCGATTGAACGGAGCCACCTCATGCCCGCATCCTGGCCTAAAGCCAGCGGCTTTGGTACCGAATAAGTCTGTCAAGCTATCGGCCGGAACGCCGCATTCCTTGGGCCCGCCGCCTCGGGAGGCAGGACCGCGGCTTGCGCATCACCGATGGCGACGTCGGCCGGCAGGAGGAAGATCTGGAAGCAGGCGCCGCCCTCTACTGCATCGGTGACCTCGATCTCGCCGCCGAGCTCGCGGACGATGTCGTGCACGATCGCCAGACCCAGGCCGTTGCCGCCGCCGCGCGTAGAATAGAAAGGCTCGAAGATTGTATCGCGGCGGTCGAGCGGCACGCCGGGGCCGGCATCGCGGACCTCGATCTGGCAGCCCACGACCTCAAGCTGGCCGACAAGCCGCTTCTGCGGACCGATCGCCAGCACCAGCATCCCGCCGCGCGGCTGCGCCTGGATGGCGTTGAGGCAGAGGTTGATGAGGATCTGCAGACATCCGTCGCGCTCGGCATAGACCAGCGGTGTTCCGTCGGCAAGCTCGGTCTGGATGGTGATCCCGCGGACCTTGCACTCCGAGCGCAGGAAGGTCACGACCTCCATCGCCACATCGCTCAGCTGGACCGGCACGCGCTCGCCGGCGGGAAATCGCGAGACCGACAAGAGTCGCTGCACGATGCGGGTAATCCGCTCGCACTGGGTCGAGATGATGTTGGTCTGATCGCGGAACTCTGCCGACAGCGATGGATCGTCGGCGGCGAGCCGGCTCCAGCCGAGGATGGTGCTCAGCGGCGAGGCGATCTCGTGGGCCAGCGACGCCGCTACCTGCCCGATGACCCGCAGCGCCTGCGCGTGCCGCAGCCGCTGCTCCAGCTCGCGGCGCCGCGACTCACCGGCCAACAGCTCGCGCTGCGCCGCCGCCAGCCCGGCGGTCATCTGGTTGAACGCCAGCCCCAGCCGCCCGAGCTCCAGCAGGTTCGGCGGCTTGACCCGCACCGCGAGATCCCCCGAGGCCACGCGCTCGCTGGCCTGCACCAGCGTCCCGAGCGCGCCGCCCAGGCTGCGGGCGATGAGCAGCGCCACCCCGGCCATGCACAGGGCGATGAGCACGCCGTGCATGATCGTGCGCTTGACCCCCGCATCGATGATCGCCCGCACCACCGTCAGATCGTAGGTGACCGCGACCGAGCCGACCTCGGCCTGCAGAGAGATCGGCTCGGTGCGCACAAGGACTTCCCGCGCCCCGAGCAGCACCGTGCGATGTTGCTCCGGACGCGCCTTGCGCCCATCGCAGACCAGCCCGTCGATCTCGGCGGCGACGAGGTTCAGATCCTCGGAGCGCGACAGGGCGTGGCACTGCCCATTATATAGAGCGATGCCGTGCACCCGCTCGTGCTGCGCCAGCTGCTCGATGAGCGCGGTCAGCGAGGGACGATCCATCTGCGCCGCCAGGCGCGGCAGGGTCGTCCGCAGCACCGTGACGTACGCGGCGAGCTCGCGATCCGCCTCGGAGAGGAGCTCGGTCCGGCGGTGGTTGCTGCTCATCGCGACGATGAAGCACGTGCAGGCAAGCGGCGGCAGGATGAGCCCCAGGAGCAGCTTCAGAATCAGGCGTTGTCGAGTCGTTTGCATCTCAGTATGATCCAGCGATCGGCACTACTAAAGTCCCTGGCTGCCTAATATTGCGTACGCGAGTACAGTGTGCCAAAGGAGAGTTTAGAGCGTGAACCGAATAACTCGCGTCCTCATCGCCGAAGACGATCCCTCGCTCGGCCAGCTGCTCGTCCGCATCCTCGATCAGCCCGGGTATCAGGCGCGCTGGGTGGGGTCGTATCACCAGGCCCTGGCGCTTGTCGAGCAGGGCCAGCTGGAGGTGCTGGTGACCGATCTGCGCCTTGGCGATGGCGACGGGGTGGCCCTCATCGAGGCGGCGCGGCGCTGCGATCCGCGCATCGCGATCATCGCCATCACCGCCTTTGGCAGCATCGATGAAGCGGTGCGCGCGGTGCGCCAGGGGGCGTTCGAGTTCCTCACCAAGCCCATCGAGCCGTCGACGCTGCGGCTGGCCATCGAGCGGGCGCTGGAGGCGCAGACCCTGCGCCGCGAGATCGAGCGGCTGCACGCGGCCCTGCAGGCGCAGGCGGAGTCGCAGCTGCTCGTCGGCAAGAGCCGCGCGCTCGCCGACGTCATGACGCTCATCGAGCGCGTCGCCGACACTGACGCCAGCGTCCTTATCACCGGCCCGAGCGGCAGCGGCAAGGAGCTGGTGGCGCGCGGCCTCCACCGCTACAGCCGCCGCAAGGATCAGCCGCTGGTGGCCGTCAACACCGCCGCCCTGCCCGAGGGACTCATCGAGAGCGAGCTGTTCGGCCACCGCAAGGGCTCGTTCACCGATGCCCGCGCCGACAAGCCGGGACTGTTCCAGGAGGCCAACGGCGGCACCCTGTTCCTCGACGAGATCGGCGACATGGCGCCGGGGCTTCAGGCCAAGCTCCTGCGCGTCCTGCAGGAGCGCGAGGTCCGCCCGGTGGGAGCCACCCGGGCGATTCCGATCGACGTGCGGGTGCTGGCCGCCACCAACCTCGATCTGAAGCAGGCGATGAAGGCGGGGCGGTTCCGCTCGGACCTTTACTATCGGCTCGCCGTCATCGACATCGCCATCCCCGCCCTGCGCGATCGGCCCGAGGACATCCTGCCGCTGGCCGAGCACTTCCTGCGCCGCGCCATGGCGCGCACCGGCAAGTCGCTCAAGGGCTTCTCGGCGATGGCGGCACGCCGGCTGCACGGCTACGCCTGGCCCGGCAACGTGCGCGAGCTCGAAAACGCCGTCGAGCATGCAGTGGTCCTGTCGCGCGAGGAGTGGGTGAGCCCGGACGACCTGCCGCCGGCGCTTGGCGAGACGCGCCACGAAGATCTTTTCTCGGCCGCGGCGGAGCGCCTGCTGACGCTCGAAGAGCTGGAGCGGAGCTACGTTCGCCATGTGCTCGAGCGCTTCGGCGGTAACAAGAAGCGTGCCGCCGACGTGCTGGGCATCAACCGGCGCACCATCCAGCGCTGGCTCGGCGAGCTGCCGGCCGGCGAGGAGCGCGACGAAGGCGACTACGCCAGCTGAGCCGCCCGTCCGCTGCGACCAATTGTCGCACTGCGACATCCTGCCGCGCTCCCGATATCCCCGGGCCCGGCCACGCCCCGTCGGAGAGCCCCCAAAAGGGGCGGCGGCATGCA
>DAOMZC010000683.1:0-4076 GCA_035437965.1 Pseudomonadota bacterium | reverse complement strand
CTCCTAGCGTACCGCGTTGTCGCCGCCACAGGGAAGCTATCGCTGACGCGGCCGCCAGATCGGCAGCGGACCGTAGCTGGCCGAGGCCCCCGGCCCCCGGGCGCGGCCGCATGGTTTGGTTGACTTGTAAACCAAGCGGTCGTCTACTCCTGCCCTAGTCGGCTAGCTCCCATAAGGACGGTCATGAAGAAGCTACTGCAAGATCTGCTCACTGAATATCGCGCCTACGTCCTCACCGGAATCGGCCTGCCCGCCGGGATGATCCTCGACACGGTCATGCGGGTGCGCAACTTCCTCTATGAGCGCCTCGGCTCGGCGCCGCAGGATCACGACCTGCGCGTGCAGCGCGTCCAGGAGCAGGTACGCCGCTGGAACGACCAGCCCGCCGCCGAGCGGCGACCGATGTGCACCGATCGCAAGACGTGGATGAACCTGAGCACGCGCTTTGAGCCCAAGCACCTGTGGCACCGCATCCAGATGGGCGCGCTGCGCGACGTCCTGTCGATCGACGAAGCCCGGCAGACCGTCCGCGTCGAGCCCTTCGTGACCGTGGGCCAGATCACCCGCTACCTCCTGCCCAAGGGCTACATGCTCGCGGTCACCCTCGAGATCGAGGACGCGACCGTGGGCGGCCTGGCGATGGCGGTGGGGATGACCACCCACTCGCACAAGGTCGGCCTGCTGCAGGAGACCGTCGTTGCCTACGAGGTCGTCCTCGCCGACGGGACACTGGTCACCGCGACGCCGGAGAGCCACGCCGATCTGTACCACGCCCTGCCCTGGTCGCACGGGACGCTGGGGCTTCTGGTCGGGCTCGAGCTGCGCATCATCAAGGTCAAGCCCTACATCCACCTGACCTATACGCCGGTGCATTCCCAGACCGAGTACTGCGCCAAGCTGCGCGAGCTCGCGGTGAGCCCGAGCGCGCCCGACTTCCTCGAGGCGACCGTGTTCGCCAAGGACCACGCCGTCATCATGAGCGGCGAGTTCGCCGACCTCCCCGCGGCAGACCGCAGCGCGCGCGGCAAGGTGAATGCAATCGGCCGCTGGTGGAAGCCGTGGTTCTACAAGCACGTCGAAGGGTACCTGCACGGCGGCGGCGGCGATGAGTACATTCCGCTGCGCCACTACCTCATGCGCCACAACCGCAGCATCTTCTGGGTGGTCGCCGACATGATCTCGTTCGGCAACCATCCGGTGTTCCGGGCGCTGCTCGGCTGGATGATGCCGCCCAAGATTGCCTTCCTGAAGTTCTCGACGACGCCGGCGGTGCGCAAGATGACCTTCACCCTGCAGGTGTTCCAGGACATCGTGCTGCCGATGAGCGCGATGCAGCGCGCCATCGATCGCTCGCACGAGCTGTTCGAGATGTATCCCATCCTGCTCTACCCCTGCCGCATCTATGACCACGGCGCGCTGCAGGGCCAGCTGCGCGCGCCGCGGGCCGCGGATCGCGTGCCGGGGACCGACTTCGGCATGTACTTCGATCTGGGCGTGTATGGGGTCCCGCTGCCGATCAAGCAAGGCAAGCAGTTCAAGACCGTGCACGCGATGCGGGCGATGGAGGAGTTCACCCAGGAGGTCGGCGGCTATCCCTTCCTCTACGCCGACACGTTCATGACCCGGGAAGAATTCGGCCGCATGTTCAACCTGGATCTGTACGAGCAGGTGCGGAAAAAGTACGGGGCGGGCCGCGCTTTTCCCGCCCTGTACGACAAGATCAAGCCCGAGGTCGACGTGATGGCGGTGTTCGACGAAGAGGCGGGGTGGGCCGCCGAGCCGTGCGGCTAGACTCCTGCAAGCTCCTTTCAGCCTCCATCTGGGCTCGCTCTGGCCCACCCTGCCCTCCTTCGCCCGCCGTGCCCCGCAGTCACCCGACACCGCGGGAGCTTGCCGCCCCCGGCCTACAGCCAGCTCGCCGCCACAGTTTGTCCAAGGCGTGCCCGGCCGAGCCGCGGCCCGTCATGCCGCCGCGCCGAACCGCCCGAAATAAGCCCGCATTTCGCCCCGCCTGCCGCGGTGGTTGACCCTCTCTCGTCGACGTGTAATGCTAATGCTAGGGTGGCTGTATGGATTTCGTTCACCCGGGGGCCTGGTCCAAGGCAGTCGATCAAGACCATAGCTGCCGCAGCCTGCGTCCCCGCCGCCAGGATGCCTGATCACTCGTCCCACCAGCGAGAGCAATGAAGGAAACCGCCATAGACAGCTCCAGCAGCTCGTGGAACCCGCCCCAGGCGTTCGAGGAGTACCGTCTTGTCTGCCCGCTGAGCCGAGGCGCCATGGGCGAAGTGTACCTTGCCCACGACACGCTGCTCGAGCGCCCGGTGGCCATCAAGTTCATCATCGCGATGGGCGACAGCGGCCCCTCCCCCGAGGTGCGCGAGCAGTTCCTGACCGAGGCGCGCGCCGCCGCCCGCCTGCAGCACCCCAACGTGGTGACAATCTACCGGGTGAGCGAGATCGACAAGCGCCCGCTCATCATCTCGGAGTTTGTCCGCGGCCAGAACCTCGACGGGGTCAAAAAGCCGGTGCCCTGGCAGCGGGCGCAGGAGCTCGGCCTGGGCCTGGCCCGCGGGCTCGCTGCCGCCCACCGGCGCGGCGTGCTGCACCTGGACATCAAGCCTGGAAATGTAGCCACCGAGAGAGACTGAGCGGCAAACGATCCGCGGCGGTTCGAAGTGCTTGCAAATCAAGGACGTGGGAGCGGGAAGCGCAGCTCGGTGCGGTAGCTGCGGGTCTCGCCGAGCTGGCTGTCCGTGGGCGCCCGAGGTCTGCCGAGTTCACCAAGCTTAGCTTGACTTGTGTAAACTAGCTCGCTGTTGGTTTCCCAAACCCAAGTCCTGCCACCGTGCAGCCCGAGGAGTCACCATGCCTCTTGACCATTATGTAACGCTCGGCCGCTCCGGCCTGCGTGTGAGCCCATTTTGCCTCGGCGCGATGACCTTCGGCGAAGACTTCGGCTGGGGCTCGAGCGTCAAGGAGTCCGAGGCGATCATGGATCGCTTCATCGAGCGCGGCGGCAACTTCATCGACACCGCCAACCTCTACACCAAGGGCCACTCCGAGAAGATCATCGGCGACCACCTGACGCGCGACAAGCAGAAGCGCGACCGCCTGGTCATCGCGACCAAGTTCAGCGGCAACCACTATCCAGGCGATCCCAATGGCGGCGGCTCCAGCCGGAAGTCGGTCATCGCCGCCTGCGAGCAGTCGTTGCGCCGGCTGCAGACCGACTACATAGATCTGTACTGGCTGCACAACTGGGACAAGCACACTCCCATCGACGAGACCATGGCGGTGCTGCACGACCTGGTGCGCTCCGGCAAGGTGCGCTACATCGGCATCTCCGACACCCCGGCCTGGAAGGTGACCGAGGCGCAGATGATCGCCAAGTTCCGCGGCTGGACGCAGTTCGTCGGGCTCCAGATCGAGTACTCGCTGCTCGAGCGGACCGTCGAAGGAGAGCTCGTTCCGATGGCGCAGGCGCTGGGGATGGGGATAACGCCGTGGTCGCCGCTCAAGGGCGGCGTCTTGAGCGGCAAGTACACGCGGCAGAATGCCGGCCAGGTGCAGCCCGGGCGCTCCTGGACGGCCGGCATGATGAATGAGACGGCCTACACAGTGATCGACGAGCTGCAGCGCGTCGCCGCCGAGGTCGAGAGCACCGTGGCGCGGGTGGCGGTGGCGTGGACGCAGGGGCGGCCGGGCGTGGCCTCGACCATCATCGGGGCCCGCACGCTGCAGCAGCTCGACGACAACCTGGCGGCGATCGATGTCAAGCTGACCGCCGCGCAGGTGGCGCGCCTGGATGCGCTCACCAAGCCGAAGCTCAACTTCCCGGCTGATTTCCTCGGCATGGCGGGCATGATCCAGGCGGGCGGCACGGTCATAAACGGCGAGCACTCGCAGTTCTCGCCGTTTGGTGTGAGCAAGCCCGGCGACCACTACTGAGTCGCGCGGGCGGCGCCCGGTCAGGCGGTCAGGCGGCGGTCTGCCACAAGCGCTGCTCCAGCTCGGCGAGCAGGCCGGGCACGATCAGGATCGCCAGGACCACGAGCGTCGCCGGCCCGGCCAGG
>DAOMZC010000682.1:0-4079 GCA_035437965.1 Pseudomonadota bacterium | reverse complement strand
CATCGACGAGATCGACGCCGTCGGCCGCCACCGCGGCGCCGGGCTCGGCGGCGGCCACGACGAGCGCGAGCAGACCCTGAACCAGCTGCTCGTCGAGATGGACGGCTTTGAGTCCAACGGCGGCGTGATCATGATCGCCGCCACCAACCGGCCCGATGTCCTCGATCCGGCGCTCTTGCGGCCGGGCCGCTTCGACCGGCGCATCGTCGTGCCGCGGCCCGATGTGCGCGGCCGCGAGGGCATCCTGCGCGTCCACGCCCGCCGGGTGCCGCTCGGCGGCGACGTCGAGCTGGGGGTGGTGGCGCGCGGCACCCCGGGCTTCTCGGGCGCCGATCTGGAGTCGCTGGTCAACGAGGCGGCGCTGCTCGCGGCGCGCAAGGGCAAGGATCTGGTCGAGATGCGCGACTTCGAGGAGGCCAAGGACAAGGTCCTCATGGGCCCCGAGCGCAAGTCGATGGTCATCTCGGACAAAGAGAAGCGCATCACCGCGATCCACGAGGCGGGCCACACCCTGGTGGCGCGCCTGGTGCCGGGCACCGATCCGGTGCACCGCGTCACCATCATCCCCCGCGGTCCCACCCTGGGCGTCACCCAGCAGCTGCCGACCGAGGACCGCCTCAACGCCACCAAGGAGTGGGCCGAGGGCAAGATCGCGGTGCTGATGGGCGGCCGGGTCGCCGAGGAGCTGGTGTTCAGCCACCTGACGACGGGCGCCGGCAGCGACCTTGAGCACGCCACCGACCTGGCGCGCAAGATGGTCTGCAACTGGGGCATGAGCGACAAGCTCGGGCCGCTCACCTTCGGGCGCAAGGAAGAGCACGTGTTCCTCGGGCGCGAGATTGCGCAGTCGCCGAGCTACTCCGAAGAGACCTCGCGGGTCATCGACTTCGAGGTCAAGCGCATCGTCATGGACCAGTACAACCGGGCGCGCCAGATCCTGGAGAGCCACCTGGAGCAGCTCAAGGCGCTGGCCGAAGGGCTCTTGGCCAACGAGACGCTGGGCGGCGACGACATCGACATCCTGATCAAGGGCGGGACCCTGCCGCTGCGCACCCCGCGGCCGCTGCAGAGTAGCCGCGGGCCCGAGGCCGCTGTCGAGGCCCAGGCCCAGGAAAGACCGGTCGCGCCCGGCCTGCTGAGCCCCGGGGGCATCCTGGCCTCGGAGAAGGCCTGAGAGCCTGAGCGCGGCCCAGGCGCCAAGGCCCCTGAAGCGCCTGAAAACGGCTGCTCGGGCTCAAGGCAGCAAGGGCCCGGGCCCGCGCCAAGGGCCCCCGGCTCGGCACCGCGCCGAGCTGCTGAGAATCGTCACCGATATTCCGCAAGCTGTGCGGTAAAGTTCTTCCGTACAGCTCCCGTTGTAGATGTGTACGCTGCTCCTGGGTGTCTCTGATGCAGGGTCTGGCCGATCATGCTCGTGCTGGCGTCACCACCACCGCTCCCCGCCGTGCGGCCGGGGGCGGACCGCCGTCCGAGCGCCGGGTCGAGCTGCGCACCGGCGACGGCAAGGTGCTGACGATCGGGGCTGAGCGGTGCGCCGTCATGGGCATCCTCAACCTGACCCCGGACTCGTTCAGCGACGGGGGCCACTATGACAGCTGCGAGCGCGCGCTGCGGCGCATGGACGAGCTGATCGCCGCCGGGGCAGAGCTCATCGACGTCGGCGCCGAGTCGACGCGGCCGGGGGCCGATCTCCTGACCGCCGAGGCCGAGTGGGAGCGGCTGCGCGAGCTCGTAGCGGCGCTGGCCCGCCGCCCGGTGGCCGCCGTGCTGTCGATCGACACCCGTCACCTGCTCACTGCCCGGCTCGCCGCCGAGGCCGGGTTCCGCCTGCTCAACCTCACCTTTCCGCAGCACCTGCTGCGGCCCGAGCCGGCGCTGGCCGGCGCCGCCGAGCCCGACCCCCAGGCGATCGCCCAGGTGCTGCAGGGCTTCGATGGGGTGGTGGTGATGCACGCCCGCGGGACTCCGGCGACGATGCGACAGCTCACCGATTATGGACCGGATCTGTGCAACACTTTGATCAGGGAGCTGGCCGACATCGTGAGTGCGCTCACCGACCCCAGGTTGCGGGCGCGGGTCATCTACGATCCGGGCCTGGGGTTTGCCAAGACGGCGGCGCAGAGCCTGCAGCTCCTGGGGCAGCTCGGGCGTCTGCGCGCGGCCCTTGGCGGCCCGCTGCTGGTCGGCGCCTCGCGCAAGTCGCTGCTCGGCGCGGTGACCGGGCTGCCGGTGCAGGAGCGCCTGGTGCCGTCGGTAGTCGCCGCGGTGCTGGCGGCCCAGCAGGGTGCGGCGATCGTCCGCGTCCACGATGTCGCCGCGACCCGCTCGGCGCTGGAGCTGCTGCGCGCTGTCGGTCCGACTGGGGGCGCCACCGCTGGGGGTGAGCCATGACTGCCGACAGCGGCACGCCGGTCTTCACGTTCCTCAACGGCACGAACTTCACCTTCCGCGACGCGGTGACGACCGCCGCGGACGTGCTGATCGTCTTTTACATCATCTACCGGGCGCTCAAGCTGGTCCGCGGCACGCGCGCCGCCCAGACGATGACCGGCATGGCGCTGATCATCGGGCTGTTCTTCTTCGCCAAGCGCCTGGACCTTATTACAGTCTCGTGGCTCTTCGAGAAGCTGATCGACTACTTCATCATCTTCTTCGTGGTCATCTTCCAGCAGGACATCCGGCGGGCGCTCATGCAGGTCGGCCAGAACCTGTTCATGCGCCGGCAGTATGAGGAGACCTACGTCATCGAAGAGGTCGTGCAGGCCGCCGGCGAGCTCGCCAAGCAGCGCATCGGGGCCCTGGTCGTCATCGAGCGCGACGCCGACCTTTCCGATCACCTGGGCGAGGTCGGGGTCGAGCTCGACGCCAAGGTGACCAAGGAGCTGCTCATCACGCTGTTTATCCCCGAGGCCGCCAACCACATGCACGACGGAGCGGTGATCATCCGCAACCTGCGCGTGCACCAGGCCGGCTCGGTGCTGCCGCTGTCGGCGAACACCAAGCTGGACAAGCAGCTCGGCACGCGGCACCGCGCGGCGATCGGCGTCACCGAGGAGACCGACGCGGTGGTGGTGGTGGTCAGCGAGGAGCGCGGCACCGTGTCGCTGTGCTTCAACGGCAACATCGCCCGCGATCTGGACGCGGCGACGCTGCGCAAGGCGCTGCTCGGGCTGTTCCAGAAGAAGAAGAACAACAAGGGCAAGGGGCAGCCGCCGGGCCGCGGTACCAAGACCGAGACGCGATCGGGCGACATCTCGCTCGGCGGGGTGCCGCTCGTCGGCGGCGCGCCGGTCAACGCGGCCACCCCGACCCCGCCGGGGACCCCGATGGTGACGCCGCAGCGGCGGCCGGTGCCGCTGTCGATGCCGCCCGAGCTGTTGGCCATGATGCAGACGCAGCCGTTCTTCGCGCCCGTCGACAGCGCGGCCGTGCAGGCCGCCACGGTGGCCAGTCAGGTGGAGACCAAGAACGAACCCACCGCCCGCCTCAGCGTCGCCCAGCTGCCGGCTCCCGAGCCGCTGCTGTCGTCCGCCGAGACCCAGCGCCCCGATCCGGCGGCGCTCAGCTCGGGCGTCGGTTATGAGCCGGTGGCCGCCGCGGGCGCGGGGGCGCCGCCCGCCGCATCGCCCGCTGCTGAGGGCGCGCGGCCGACCCTCAAGGTAGATTAGGGGGAGCCGTGCGCGAGTTCATCTACAAGATCTTCGTCGAGGACCTGTTTCTCAAGTCGATCTCGCTGGTGGTCGCGCTGACCCTGGTGTTCGTCGTCCGCACCGAGCTCGAGGCCAACACTACGCTGTTCGTCAAGGTCACCTACACCGAGCCGCGCGACCGCCTGATGGTGTCGCAGCCGCGCGTCGATCAGGTCAAGGTGGTGGTGCGCGGTCCGTGGGGCCGCATCAACCGCGCCGGCGAGACGCCGCTGGAGCCGATACACCTGGACCTGTCGACCCTGCGCGAGGGCGATCTGCGCTTCACGCCCGAGATGGTCAAGGTCCCGCCGGGGCTGCGCATCGAGAGCTACGTCCCGCCCAGCGTCTACCTGCACTACGAGCCCGAGGTGACGATGCTCATCCCGGTCC
>DAOMZC010000681.1:0-4080 GCA_035437965.1 Pseudomonadota bacterium | reverse complement strand
GCGCTGGCCGCGGTTCACCAGCGGGGCCTGGTGCATCGCGACCTCAAGCCTTCAAACATCATGCTCGTTGCCGACCCGGATGCGCCGCGCGGCGAGCGCGCCAAGCTGCTCGACTTCGGGATCGTCAAGATTCTGCAGGAAGCGGCGGCTATTCCCATCGACGATATCGAGGGGCAGACCCAGCGCGGGATGATCCTCGGGACGCCGCTTTACATGGCGCCCGAGCAGTGGAAAAATAACCGCCGCATCGATGGCAAGTCGGATGTCTACTCGCTGGCGGTGATGATGTTCTTGGTCCTCACCGGGCGCATGCCGTTCCGCGCTGCCGATACGCCGGCTTTGTGCTTTTTGCACTGCAACAAGGCGCCGCCCAGCCTGGACAGCGTGGACCCGAGTCTGCCCCCGGCGCTGGTCGATCTGGTGGCGCGAATGCTGGCCAAGGACCCCCGGCACCGGCCGACGATGGACGAGGTCGCGGCGGCCCTTGGGGCCATCCTCGCGCAGCCGGCGGTCGCGCGGAACCAGCCGATGCTGCCCGAGCCCTCGGAGCTTGAGATCATCAGCGAACCCGAGGACGATGAGAGCAGCGGTGTACGCCCGGCGCGGTCGCCGATGCTGGCGGGCGAGCACCCGCCGCTCGTCGACCGTCAGCCGTCGGGTCAGCAGAGCGTGCCGGTCCGGTCGCTGAACTCAGCGACCCTGCCGGCCATCACTCCCCCCAGCGTCGCTGAGGCGCCCGCCTGGGCGGACGACAACCTCACCACCGCGAGCGTCGCCGCGGCCGAGCCGGGCGCCCTGGGCCAGCTGCCCGAGCTCTCCGATGGGTCACTGCTCGTCGGTTCCCAGTACAACCTGCGGCCCGTGTCCATGCTCAGCGTGCGGGCGTGGGTGTCCACGGGGGCGCTGCTGGTCGTTGTGCTGCTGGTCATCGGCATCAACAGCTTCCACTTCACGCCGCGGCAGCTCGGCGCCGGCAGCGGCAGCGGGACGTTCGTCGCGATCCCCTCGACGCCGCCCGCGACCCTGTCGCTCACCCCGCCGGCCGCGCCGGTGAGCGGGCCGACCCCCAAGGCGAAGCTGAAGCGGAACTGTCAGCACATGATGCCCAATCCATCGTGCCTCACCGGTCCCCGCCTGACCGCGCCGCAGCAGAGCGCGTTCCTCGCCACCTTCCTGCACAGCGACGCCTCTCTCTGTCCCGGCGACCGCCTGGTCGTGTCCGGGCTGCCCACGGCGCCGCGGCTCCAGGTGGTGCCCAAGTCGATGGCGCGCAAGGCCCGGGCGAGCCTCCTGCACGACTTAAAGGGGCTGCCCGGCTCTCTGGCTCTGCCCGAGCAGCTCGAAGTCATCTGTCCTGATCCCTGAGTGCAGTGGCGGTGGCGGCGGCGCCTCCCGCATCGCGCAGAAGCGCGGGTTCGCGCGCGGCTGGGCGGGGCGGCGGGGCGTCGAAAAATGAGTTGATCCGTTCTCATTCCGTTGCATAGTGGCTCCATGAGCTCGACGATTTGCAGAAGCAGAACTAGGGCTGCTGGCGCCGCATGGTGGCCGGCGAATTTGCTGGGGACGCTTGGCTGGTGCATCGTCCTGGCCGCGAGCGGCGCGGGGTGCGGGCAGGCGGACCCGGAGAGCCTGCCGGGATCGGTGGAGACGCCGCCGCCCGGCTACATCGCTCCGTCGCCGCAGCGGCCCGGCGACGCGCAGCGCGGCTACGATGCCCTGGTCAACTTCGGCTACGTCCGCTGTGGACTTCCCTATCCGCTGTTTGCCGCGTACTCCAAGCTGTTTCCGACCAAGGCCGCGGACAAGCTGCCCGGTCGCACCGGCCACAACGCCGAGCTCCCCTATTACCTGACCTCGTTCAAGACCAAAAAAGGAGTGGAGCTCGTCACCCTCAACTGCATGGTCTGTCACGCCGCGCGGCTCGGCGGCCAGCTGGTGATGGGGCTTGGCGAGATCAACTCGGACTATACAAGCTCGGTGAGCTCGCTGGCCGACGTGCTCGGCAAGGTGCTGGCGCTCGGCGGCAGCCTGACCTTGAACGCCGAGGAGAAGGCCGAGCTGAACCGGTTCACCTCGCGCTCGACCCTGCTCGCGCCCTACCTCGGTACGCGCAGCAAGGGGGTTAATCCGGCCGATAGTCTGGGCGCGATCCTGGCGGCCCACCGCGATCCGACTACGCTCGCCTGGTCGGACACGCCAATCATAGCGCCCCCCGAGAAAGAACCGGTTCCTCTGGATGTTCCCCCGTGGTGGCGGGTGAAGAAGAAGAACGCGCTTTACTACATGGGCTTTGGCCGGGCCGATCACTCGCGTCTGCTGATGGCGTCCTCCATGCTGTGCACCGACGACACCGCCGAGGCCGACGAGATCGACGCCCGCTTCCCCGACGTGCGCGCTTATCTGGCGTCGCTGTCGCCGCCGCGCTACACCGGTCCGCTCGACCGCGGCCTGGCTGACCGCGGGCGCCTCGTGTTCGAAGGGACGTGTGCGCGCTGTCACGGGTCCTACGCCGGCGCGGACAAGCAGGCCGCGGACTCCTATCCCAACCGGCTGATCGACATCGACGAGGTGCGCACGGACGACACGCTGGTCGAAGAGGTGAACAGCCCGCGCGGCCGCCAGTACTTCGGTTGGCTCAACAAGAGCTGGTTCGGCAAGCTGGCGCGCGTCGAGCCGACGCGTGGCTATGTCGCGCCGCCGCTCGATGGCGTGTGGGCCACCGCGCCGTTCCTGCACAACGGCTCGGTGCCGACGCTGGAGGCTCTGCTCGACAGCAGCAAGCGCCCGCGTTACTTCAGCCGGCAGGTTGTAGCGGGGGAGGACGGCTTTGATCCGGTCGCCGTAGGAATCAAGTACACGCCGCTCGATCACGGCCAGCTCGATGAAAAAGATGCCAGCAAGCGCAGTTCGATCTATGACACCACGCTGCTCGGCTACAGCAACTCGGGTCACACGTTCGGCGATGCGCTGAGCGCTGAGGATCGCAAGGCAGTGATCGAGTACGTAAAGACCCTCTGAGGCCGGCCGAGTGCGTGACCAGTGTCCGTGCGGCAGCGGGCTGCCGCTGTCCGCGTGCTGCGGTGTCTACCTTGCCAGTCCGGGGAGCGCGCCGACGGCAGAGGCGCTCATGCGCTCGCGCTATTCGGCGTTTGTCCTTGGCGATGCGGAGTATCTACTCGAAACCTGGGACCCGGAGCAGCGGCCGGCGCGGCTCAGTCTGAAGCACGATGCGACTGAGTGGCGGGGCCTGGAGATTATAAGCCGCGAGGCGGGCGGCGTCGCCGACGACACGGGGCGGGTGAAGTTCATCGCCCGGTTTCGCCTTCACGGTCGCGACCAGACGCTGCGCGAGCACAGCCGCTTTCGCAAGCAGGGAGGACGCTGGCTGTACATTGATGGCCAGGTCGAGCCGAGCTCGCCGCCGGTCGTCCGAACGCCGGCGGTTGCCGGTCGCAACGATCCGTGCCCCTGCGGCAGCGGCCAGAAGTTCAAGCGCTGCTGCGGCAAGTAGTCGGCGGCGCTCGGTTTTCACGCAGCACTTCGTACAGGAGCTCGAACATGACCGCGTCCCGCCCTTCCACGACCGACAAGCGCCGCGCCTTCCGGAAGCTGCACGAGAGCGGCTGCTTCGTGCTCCCAAACCCCTGGGATCCCGGCAGCGCGCTCTACCTGCAGCACCTGGGCTTCAAGGCGCTGGCGAGCACCAGCTCGGGCTTTGCCTGGTCGCAGGGGGCGGCGGACAATGGGGTCCCGCTGGAGCAGATGCTCGCCCACCTGCGGGAGCTCGCCCAGGCGACCGAGCTGCCGGTCAACGCCGACTTCGAAGGCGGCTATGCGGTGTCCCCGGAAGAGCTTGCGCACAACGTCGGCCGCTGCATCCAGACCGGCATCGCCGGACTCTCGATCGAGGACTCGACGGGCAACCCGGCAGACCCGCTGCTACCGCTGGAGCTGGCGACGGCCCGCATCGCCGCCGCTCGCGGCGCCATCGATCGCGCGGGCGGCGAGGCCCTTTTGGTCGGCCGCGCCGAGAACTTCATCGTCGGACGCCCCGAGCTCGACGACACGATCCGGCGGCTG
>DAOMZC010000680.1:2993-4082 GCA_035437965.1 Pseudomonadota bacterium | reverse complement strand
ACGCCTTGTAGGGCGCCGCTCAGCTCGCTGTCTATCCGGAATCGGCGGGGAATCGTGAGGGGAAACCTACAATTCCTAGGCCGGGGAATGCTTGGGGAAAACCGAGCTCAGCAGGACCCGACGCAGGGGAAAAGCGGGGCAACCGTTCCCCTCGGCTTCCCCTGATTCCCGTCGGTATTGCAGCGCCCTATGCGCCTCAGTGATACTCGCGCGCATGTCCAACAAAAAGCCCCCATCCCCCGAAGTGGCAACTCTCCGGCAACACGCGCAGACGCAGATCGTGATGGCGCTGCAGGCCACGCAGGCGGCGCATGACGCCGCGGGCCAGGACGACCAGGTCGACCGCGTCGAGGCTGTGCATCTGCTACAGGCGGCCTTGGCGGTGTTCTCGCAGAATGAGCTCGAGCAAGCGGCGGCGGCGGTGCCGGTTGATCCCCGCACCTCTGGCGCATTCGGGTCCCTGCTGCGCCAGCGCCGCGAGCTCGCCGGGCTTTCCCAGCGCCGGCTCGCCGTGCGCGCTGCACTCTCGGACAAGACCATCAAGAACGTGGAGAGCGGTCGGCAGGCGCCGAGCCGGGGCACTTTGGTTGCGCTGCTTGCGGTGCCCGAGCTTAATCTCCGGGTCAGGGATGTCTCGCGCCTGCCCGAGGCCGCCCTGTGGCAGCCCAATTGCTGGTTCTCGCCGGAGTACGATGTCGCGGGGCTGCACGCCGACCTCCGGCGGCTGCTCGCCAGCGCGGGCGGGCCGCTGGAGCAGACCTTCCTTTACCTGGACGGGCAGAGCGCTGCGGACTTCGTCCAGCTGTGCAACAGCTCGCCGATCTTTGTCACCGACCGCAACCGGAAGCCGCTCGAGGACATCGCGACCCGCGCGGCGCGGCTGTGCGGCGCTTTGCCGGTGCGCGTTCATGCCCTGGGCTGCGGGGACGGCAAGTCTGAGCTGCGCCTGGTGCAGGCGCTTGTCGCTAGCCTCGGCGAGGCGCAGCCGGTGCAGCTGCACCTGCTCGACATCAGCCACACCTTGCTGACCAGCGCATACAGGCTGGCCGAGGCCACGCTCGACCCCAAGCGCGTCAGCACTTTCGCACT
>DAOMZC010000680.1:0-2893 GCA_035437965.1 Pseudomonadota bacterium | reverse complement strand
CATACAGGCTGGCCGAGGCCACGCTCGACCCCAAGCGCGTCAGCACTTTCGCACTACACGCCAACTTCCACGACCTGCCGCGGCTGCAGGTCAGTTCGAGGTGCGCGTGAACTGTGCCGCCGGCGAGAAGACCTTCATGATGTTCCGGAGCCGCCGCTACGACGCCGACCGGCTGCAGCGCTTCCTAAAGGAGCTGAGCTGGGAGACGGTCCAGTGCTTGAAGTATGGCGCGTCGCCGAGCAGCCCAGGGGCCGCGGTGATGCTGCTGCGCAGATCCTGACGCTCGTGGGTCCGCTCTCGGGCAGAAGCACTATAAGCGCTAGATTGCCTGCTCTAGCGGTATCCGTCGCTGGCAGATGAAAATGGTTGCCACAGTCTACGCGCTTTGCAAGTCTTTGCCTATGTCGGTGACAGCGCCTCGAACGCCACCCGGCCGCAAGCTTACCGTCGACGACTTTCTCCGGATACCCGAGGAGGAGCGGAGCCACGAGCTCATCGACGGTCAGATCGTCAAGCGTGCCTTGCCTGTGTGGCGTCACCAAACGGTGGTGACTCGCCTGGACCGAGCGCTTGGTCCTTACGACCGCAAGGCAGCCAAGGGACGCCGGGGCGGCTGGTTTATCAGGCCCGAGGTGGAGATCAGGTTCAGCCGCCATGTCTTGCTGCGTCCAGACCTCGCTGGCTGGCGCCGCGACTTGTTTCCGGCGGATGCTGACCTGGACACGCTTTTGAACGTGCGGCCCGATTGGGTCTGCGAGGTCATCAGCCCGTCTCACCGTCGGAAGGACACCGTGGAGAAGCGGACGCAGTACGCAGACTTCGGCGTGCCCCACTACTGGCTGGTGGACCCGGTCAAGAAGACGTTTGTCGCGCTTGCCCTGGTCTCTGGTCACTACATCGAAATTGCGTCCTTCGGCGCTGGCGAGGTTGCCAAAACCGCACCTTTCACAGGAACCTCGTTCAAGCTCGGCGAGCTGTTTGCGATGGGAAACTGATGTCCGCCAGCCAACAGCCAATTCAAGCCGTCGACGAGCTTCTAAAGTCCATGAGCGTCGAAGAGGCGCTGGAGCGGCTGTATAGGGTCTTCAAGGCGAAGCAGAAGGCAGCCGCACCCGACGCAGCCGCTGCGCTGGCGATCCGCGCCACCGTCGAGCAGTACCTTGCGATGGAGCTGCAGTCAGCCGAAAAGCACGAATACCTCGACGGCGAGGTCGTTTTGATGGCTGGTGCCAGCTTCGAACACAACCTGGTGGTCGCCAACCTCATCGGTGCGCTGCGCAACGCATTTAGCGGTAAGTGCACCGTGTTGCCGTCGGACATGCGCCCCTTTATTGACTCAGCCACGACGTACACGTACGCCGACGCGAGCCTGGTCTGCGGCCCGGCCGAGCTGACGACCGACAAGCCAGCGGCGCTCCGCAACCCGACCGTGCTGTTTGGGGTCCTGTCGGAGAGCACCGAGCGCTACGACCGGGGCAAGAAGTTCGCCGCCTACAGGTCGCTGCCCTCCGCCACCGACTATGTGCTGCTCGCCCAGGACCGCGTCTTCGCCGAGCACTACCACCGTGAGAGCCAAGGGGCCTGGGTGCTCCGCGAGGTCACCGAGGGCCTGCAGCTGCAGCTCAGCTGCGGCAAGCTCGCGCTCAACGAGGTCTACCGCGGCGTGCTCCCGCTGATGGACTGACAGCAGCTTCGGGGCGGACCCGCCGCCCTACCTTCATCGGCAAAAGAGACCTTTGCCGATGGACGACGAGACCCGAGACTTCGACGAGCTGGCCGCCGCGCTGCTCAAGGCGCTGCTGCACAACCCGCACGAGACCGCCACCCATGGCCCCGGCCAGCTGGTTGCCAAAGCCTATTCCATCGCCGCCGAGTTCGACGACCGCCGCGCGCCGGACAAGCCGACCGAGCCGGAGCCCCCGCGGGTCGCGCCCGAGCCCGCGCTAAAAAAGCCCGCCCCCTCCCTGTCGAAAACCTGACACCTCTCTCCTCCCCCTCCCTTGACAGCGACTCCGGCCGCAGCGTCTTGCCTGCGGCCGAGGTTGCCGGTCGCATGAGTGTGGGGGTGAGGTTCTGTTTTTGAGTCAGGATCGGGGTCACCTGGCCACCCTGACCGAGCTGCGCAACCAGGCCGCAGCCGCAGCCCCCGACCAGCCGCGCCGGAAGGCCGCCTATAAAGCCGCTGTTCAGCGGTTCGCCGAGCGCCACCAGGGCCTGGCCTACGATCTGGCCCGCCGCTACAACCGCCACAACATCAGCAGCCACGACCTCAAGCAGACCGCGATGCTCGGCCTGCTTGAGGCCGTCGCGCGTTGGGAGCCGGAGCGCGCGACGCCGAGCAGCACCTTCGCCACCTTCGCCGCCTTCCGCATCCGTCACGAGCTGCAAGAGCTTATCCGCAAGCAGCTGCCCCTGGTACGATGCAGCGAACTCGTGCACAAGGACCAGCACAAGATCCGCAAAGTGCGCCGGCAGTCGGATGCCAAAGCGCTCGACCCGGCGGAGCTGGCGCGGGCGACTGGACTCTCCGAGCGCCGCGTTCAAGCCGCCCTGGACACCGATACGCGCGAGCTCGGCTACCGGCCGCTGCAGCAGCACCTGGACTGCCACCCCGCCGAAGGCCACCTGCACGAGGACCGCGTGATTGAGGCCATCGACGCGCGCGCCGCCGGCGTTGAGGCCACCTTCGCATCCCTTGCCGCCGAGCTGCGGCCGCGGCCGCGGGCCAAGCTGGGGGCACCCCGGCGGAGCACGAGCGCGTACTGTGCCTGGACGAGAAGACCTCCATCCAGCCTCGGCCGCGCACGGCTCCCACCAGACCGGCGCAGCAAGGCTTTTCGGTGCAGCTGGAAGCGGAGTACAAGCGCTGCGGGGCCACCAATCTGTTTAGCGC
>DAOMZC010000679.1:0-4088 GCA_035437965.1 Pseudomonadota bacterium | reverse complement strand
AGGGCGAGCATGACCTGATCCGCGTGGCGGGCCAGCGCGCCGCCGACGCCGCCGATCGCATCGAGCGCCGCCTTGGTGATCGAGTCGCCCTTGCGCGCCTCCCACAGCTCGGTCAGCGCGAACTGCAATAGCGGCAGTCCGCCATCGGTCTTCGCCGTCGACTCGACGAGGCGGTCGACCAGCTCCTGCGACTCGAAGCTCACTCCCTTTATCTGCGCCGGGCCGACAATCGCCTCCTGGATCTTGTCCGGGGTCAGCGGTCGCAGGATGTACAGCGCTCGCACCAGCTCATCGCCGAGGCCCCCCACCGCGGCGACCCGCGCCAGGAAGTCGCTGCGCACCGTCATCAGCATGCGCACCGCCGGGATGCGCGCGCACAGGTGGCCCAGCGCCTCGCCGACGATCTTGGACTGCGTCGGGTCGGCGATGGTGACCATCTCTTCCAGCTGATCGATGAACAGAAGGAGGCCGCGGGAGTCGCCCAGGGTGCGATGCAGGAGCCGCGCCAGCGCCGCCGGATCACTTGTGAGCTGCGCCGTCAGATCGGCCTCGCCGAGCCCCAGGTGCGTGGAAAGCTCGCTGCACAGCGCGGTGAGCGGCGCCCGCCCCGGCACCATGGCGATGGTAGACCACTTGCGGCCCTTGCCCAGGGCGCCCTCGCTGACCGTGGGCAGCACGCCGGCGCGGCAGAGCGACGACTTGCCGACGCCGGAGTCGGCGGCGACCAGCACCAGCGGCTCGGTGCGCAGCCGCTCGGTGATGCTGCCGATCTCGGAGCGCCGGCCGAAGAACAGGCCGCGGTGCTCGGCCTCGAAGGCGAGCAGACCGCGGTAGGGATTGCCCTCGGGCGCCGCGGTGCCGCTGTCCTTGAAGCGGATCTGCTCCAGCGCCTCGCGCAGCTCGTCGCCCGAGCCAAAGCGCTGCGCCGGATCCCGCCGCAGGCAGCGATCGACGATCGCCGCCATGCGCGGCTCGACGCCGGGCTCGACGCTGAGCAGCGGCGGCGCGTCCTGCTCATTGACGACCTTGGCGAGCGTCGCCAGCTGCACATCGGCAAACGGCGGTACGCCGTGCAAAAGCTCGTAGAGGAGGGCCCCCATCGAGTAGATGTCGGCCCGCCGCGTCCCCGGCTCACCGCGCCAGATCTCCGGCGCCATATACAGCGGCGTGCCGGCGATGCGACTCTTCTCGCTGGTCGGCGGCAGCTCCCAGTCGAGCGCCGAGAACTCGGCGGAGTCGAGCGAGGAGCGCTCGGGCGCGATGATCTGGCCGGTCGGCGAGTCGCTGAACTTCCCGGTGGACTTTAGCAGCTCGCCGCCCGTGGTGCTGCCCTGGCTGGCCAGCTGGCTCGGCGCCGGTGCCGGACGGCGCGACCGCGGCGACTGCAGCTCGCTCGGCACCGGACCGTTCATCGTCGAGGTGAGCGCGGCGCGCTGCTCGGACAGCTGGCTCGGCGCCTCTTTTTCCGCCTCGGTCGGCGCCAGATACAGCTGGTTCAGATCCGGGCTGACGGTGACCGCGAGCTCGCTGGTCTCGTAGTCGCGCTGCATCTGATCCGTAGGACCGTCCGCCGAGATCGAGTCGTCATCGACCAGGCGGTTCCCTATCGGATCCACCGCGGTGGGCAGCTCGCTCTCGGTGTTGCGCTCCAGCTGGGCGACGCTGCGCGCCAGGTTCGCGGCCAACGGGCTGGACATGAGGCGCTTGGCGTTGTCGCCGGTGAACTCAACGGTGGCCGCCATCGGCTTGGGCGCGCTGTTGGTGATGCCGGCAAACGCCGCCGCCGAGGTGGTGCTGGCGGCGTTGCCGTACCCGAGGTCGAGGAGCCGCGCCAGCCCGAAGTCGAGGAGCTTTACGTCCCCTTCATTGGAGAGGATGACATTGCCAGGCTGAAGGTGAAGCTCGACGGGGGTTGGCGCCCTATGATTCCGCGCGGCGGCGGCGCCCTGGCGAGGTGCAGACTCCGCTGCGGAAAAGTCCTGCGCAGCGAAAGGCGGCCAAGACGGCAAGTAAATAGAAGAGACGCCCACAAAGGGGTTTCTGCTAACATGAGACCATGCAGGACGGCTCGACTCCCGAGGTAGGACAGAGCGCCCCCGATTTCACGCTGCCCGACAGCACCGGCACCGAGCGCCGCCTGGGCGAGCTCGTAGCGGCCGGACCGCTGGTGCTGATCTTCTTTCGCGGCCACTGGTGACCCTTCTGCCTCCGCCAGTTGGCGGAGTACCGCGATCAGGACTTCGCCGCCGTCGGGGCGCGGGTGGTCGCTCTATCGGTCGATGAGCCAGCGCGGGCCGAGGCGATGCGCGCCCAGCTGAAGCTGCCCTTCCCCGTGCTGTGTGATCAGAAGCGCGAGGTCATCACGGCCTGGGGGCTGCTCAACGCCAAAGAGAAGGGCGGCATCGCCTACCCGGCGGTGTTCGTCCTCGATCGCGAGCGCGTGGTCCGCTACAGATCCCTGGATCGCACCGCCGCCCGCGTGAGCACGGGCGCGGTCCTTGCCTTCTTGCGCGAAGGCATGCAGGGCAGCACCCAGCAGCCCAAGCGCCAGCTGATAAACCCCGGACTGCGGACGTTCGCGACCGCCATCGTCAGCGCCTTCCGTCACGGCATCCGCGTCCCCAAAAAGTAGGCGCCCGCGGGGGCGGTTCCGCCCGCAGTTCCGCGAGACCTCCGGTGCCGCCGCCAGCCCCGGGCCACAGCGCCCGCGACCTTGCCAGGCTGGAGGTCGGCCCCGCGAAACGCCGAGGGTAGCGCCGCCCGCTGCTCGTCCTGCGGAGCGACCGCGGAGCGATTCCGCCGCCCGGCGCGGGCAGTTTTTTTCGGGGCGCTTGCCAGTTTTTGGCACATTGGGGTCTAACAAGAAATGGACGCCAGGTCGATCGACACCCTGTACCGCGACTACGGCCCCGGGGTGCTGCGCCGCGCTCGGACCCTGCTCGGTACCGACCAGGCGGCCTGGGACGCGCTGCAGGAGGTGTTCGTCCGCGTGCTGCACCGCCTGGAGGTGTTTAGAGGGGAGTCCTCCCCGATGACCTGGCTCTATCGGATAACCACCAACTACTGCCTCAACCTGCTGCGCGACTCGGCGCGGCATGAGGCGCGGGTGCGCGCGCACGCCATCACGCTGTCCCCGATTAGCGCCGACGATCCCGAGCTTCGCCTGACGCTGGCGAAGCTTCTTACCCGCATCCCGAGCGAGCTGTGCGAGGTCGCCATCTACCACTACGTCGACCGCATGACGCACGACGAGATCGCCGAGGTGCTCGGGGTCTCGCGGCGAACCGTGGGCAACTACCTGCGGGAGTTTCGCGAGCAGGCCCAGCAAGTTCTGGGCGGTCCAGTCCAGGTGTCAACATGAAGAACCTGCAGTCCCCGGCCGGGCCCCACGGGGAGCCGGCTTGCCTGTCCGACTTCGTCTTCGATCGACTGATTGCCGGTGAGCTCGCGCAGTCCGCCGACGGAGCCCAGCACCGCGCGCATATTGCCGGCTGCCGGCCCTGCGCGGCGCGGTTTGCCCTGCTCTCGCAGCAGGCAAGCGAGTTTCGCCGCAACGCTCCAAGTCGCGCGCCCACCGTCCGTCCCCGGCGCGCCCGGACCCTCCTTTACCGCGCCCTGCCGGTCCTGCTCAGCGCGGCGGCGGTGCTCGTGCTGCTCGTCCGCTTCCCGGCGCCGGAGTCGCTGCGCCGCAAGGGCGGACTCGCGCTGGAGGTCTTCGTCAAGCACCCGAATAGCGCGGTGGAGCAGCTGCTGCCCGGCGCGACGGCATCGCCCGGGGACGCGCTCGGCTTCCGGATCTCGACGCCGCAGGAGGGATACCTGGCGCTGGTCAGCATGGACGGCGCCGGCGCGCTCACGAGCTACCTGCCGCCGGCGCGCGAGCTCCTGCCGCTGCCGGCGGGCGAGCGCCAGCTCATCGACGGCGGCATCGAGCTCGATCAGGTCCTGGGGCAAGAGCAGCTGCTCGTCCTTCTGTGTCCGCGGCGGCTGGAGGTCGCGCAGGTGCTGGCCCAAGTCGGACCGGCGCTGCGCGCGGCCAGCCCAGAGCTGATGCGGCGCGAGCTCGACCGGGCCGAGCTCCTGTGCTC
>DAOMZC010000678.1:0-4090 GCA_035437965.1 Pseudomonadota bacterium | reverse complement strand
TCAGGCTGGAGGACGGAGCGAATGGGCTTTATCGCTGGCGGTCGCTTGGAAGGACCGTGGGGAAGGGCCGCGGAAGGCTGCTGCGGCGCCCGGGAAGGGCCGCGAGCCGCGGCCCGGCGATTCAGCAAGATCGGGCTCGGGGCCTGTTCCAAGGGGTTAAGTATTCCGCGGCGCGGACTTGCGCGGTGTAGACTGCGCCGATGAATCCGCGCAGAGCAGTCCTTTTGCTGGTGGGCCTCGCCGGCTGCAGCATGAAGCCGGCGGCGATAGATGGTGGCAGCGGCGAAGACGCCAGCGCCGCGGTCATTGAGGACGCCAGCGTCCCGGCCAGCCCGGACGCGAGCACCGGCTGCCCCCCCGAGATGGCCCGCATCGGCGCCTTCTGCATCGATCGGTACGAGGCCCACGTCGTGGAGCTTGTCGATGGCGGCGAGCGCGCCCACTCGCCCTACGTGCCTGTGGACGGGCTGACCGTGCGTGCGCGAGCGGCCCGCGGAGTCGTGCCGCAAGGTTACATCTCCCAGGTCCAGGCGGCGCAGGCGTGCCGCAGCGCCGGCAAGCGCCTGTGCAGCGCCGCCGAGTTTGCCCTCGGCTGCCGCGGCGCCGATGCGACGAACTACTATCCCTACGGTGGGCAAGTCCGGATCCGCGGCGCCTGCAACGAAGGCAAGGGCTCCAGCGTGCCGCTCTTCCACGGCAGCGACCCCGCCAAGTGGACCTACGCCGACTTCAACGACCCGCGGCTCAACCAGTGGGACGGGGGCCTCGCGCAGACCGGAGCTTACCCAGGCTGCGTCTCCCCCGAGGGACTGTACGACTGCGTCGGCAACCTGCACGAGTGGGGCGACGACCCGCCGGATGCGCGCGGGCACGGCCGCTTCCGCGGCGGCTTCTACGGTGACGCCGAGATCAACGGCCACGGCTGCCGCTACGTCACCAGCGCGCACGAGCCGACCTATCACGACTACTCCACCGGATTCCGCTGCTGCAGCGACGCGCCGTAGGTGCGGGACAGCGCAGCTTGGCGGCTGACCGCGTGCCACGCTGAAGTGGCCGCGGCTCAGGCGCCCTGTCGCCGGAAGCGGGCCTGATGGCCGCAGGCGATGATCAACGCGGTCGCGGCTCAGGCGTCCTGTCGCCGGAAGCGGGCCTGATGGCCGCAGGCGATGAGGCGCGCGAAGAGCTCGTCGGTCATCCCCTCGAGGCTGCGGGCCCGGGCGTACTCCGCGGGCGCGGTGACGTTCGATAGGAGGGTGTTGTCCGTGCACACGGTGGCGCGGACTCCCAGCTGCAGCCAGCGGACCAGCGGGTGCTGCTCGACCGACTCGATGACGCCGGTGTGGACGTTCGAAGTGAGGCAGGCTTCGATCACCACGCCGCGCTCGCGGCACAGCGCGGTCACTTCTGGATCATCGAGCAGGGTGGTGCCGTGGCCGATCCGCTGGGCGCCGAGGATCTCGACCGCCTCGCGGATCTCGCTGGGTGGTCGCCCCTCGCCGGCGTGGACCGTCCGACCGAGGCCCCGGCGCGCGGCTTCGCTGAAGGCCGCGCGGTAGTCGGCGAGCCGCGCCCGGTGCTCGGGAAGCGGACCGCCGGCCAGATCAACCCCGACCACACCCGGGCGGCTCACCGCGAGCTCCACCAGGTTCTCGACCGTGGCCGGCGGCTCACCATAGATGCCGCACAGGATGATCCCGGCGCGACCGGCCACCCCGGCGAGCGCCGCGTCCAGGATCGCCGCCACCGTGATGCCCTGCCCGCGCGCCGCCGCGTCCAGGTGCAGCTGCGGCCCGAACCGCAGCTCCAGCGCATCGACCCCTTCGGCAAGCGCGTCCTCGCAGATCTCGCTCGCCACCCGCTGCACGGCCGCGGGCGTGCGCAGGAGCGACAGCGTAAACGAAAACCGCTCCAGCGCCTCCACCAGGCCCATCCCCGGCCGAAACAGCAGCTCGGCGGGGACTTCCTTGCCGAGCGTCCCGGCCAGCTCTCGCACCGTCGCCGGCCGCAGCGAGCCGTCCAGGTGTCGATGTAAATCCGCAAGTCCGTTCGTCATCATCATGGAGCCGCGAATGTACAAGCCTGGTGGGGAAAGTAAAACCAGATCTGCAGCGCGCCTGTGGGACCGCGAGCGCGGGGCGGCGCAAGCTGCATAATCGCTTGCAGCTGCCAGTACTTGCGACCTACTTCAGCTGAAAGTCGCTCTCTGCAAGCAGGACTTCCTTGTTGTCGATAATCTGCACGACCTGGGCGTGATAGGTGTGGCCGCCGCGGAAGCCTTCCTCGGTCGACAGGCGGATGCGGGCAGCGACGGTGGTGCCCGCCTTGACGAGAGCCTGGTACGTTCCCACGATCTCGCGGGCCTTGGGGACTTTGGGGTCCGGAGTCTCAGAGAAGACGAACTGCGCATTGCCGGCCAGCGCGGGCTTCTTCAAGTTGCCATATAGATCAACCACCCAGTCGGTCTTGGACGAGCTGTTGCGCCGCTTGAACACCGGCGCCGTCTCGCTGCCCTCGGCCTCGGTGCCGGTGGAGGGCTTGAGGCAGACCTTGCCCTTGACCTTGCACAGGGTCTCGGCCTTGGCGCTGTCGAAGATCTCGATCCGCTGGTCGCCACTTTCCTTGTCGGGCTCCTCCACCACGGCGTCCCCGGGCTTACCAGCCGCCGCCGGACCTGCAGCGAGCAATATGCTGAACAGAACAAGTGGACGAAACAAATTCATGATCAAACTCCTTGTGCTTGCGCCGTTCCATCGCGCATCCCTTTATAGATAATGCGCCGAGCTGCCGGACGCACAACAGGATAAACTGGGCAATCCGCGGGGGCCGCCAGCCGTCGCCACCGCATCGTTCCGCACCGCTGAGTGGCGAACCGGGGCGCGAGCGGAACGATATGTAATCTGCTCGCTCGCCAGAGACATTATTCGGCTTGATGACGGGCCTCCTTTTTCCTGCACGGGGTCGATCCGGTTCGCCGCTCGTAAGGCCGCGGGAAGTCCTGCTCTGCAGGCGACCCGGAACATGTCCAGTACATCCCGCGGGCGGGACCCAGTCCGCGGCCGGCACTGCGCGCAGGGTCGCCCGCGCTCGCCGACGGAAATAGGGCACCGCTGAGTGGACGGGCCCGACGAACAACGACGATCAGCGACGATCAACGACGCCTTGGCCGGCACACGGATTGCTAGCTCGATGATGGGCGAAAATGCTGTTCTGGTAGAACCCATGGATCATCAATTGCACGACGGTACTAATAACCTCCGGCAAGAGCGCGCACCCACAGCAGCGCGGGTGTGGGTGCACCCGCCGGGACGGACGGCGCCGTGAAGGCCAGTCCGGATTCTGCCGCGGCCCCGCCGCCGACCGACTGGCTCATCGGCGGCGGGGAGATGGCTCGGCTCATCAAGGCGATGGACTGGTCGCGCACGCCGCTTGGCCCCATCGACTCGTGGCCGCAGAGTCTGCGCACCGTGGTGAGCCTGGCCCAGGCGTCCAACTCGCCGATCTCGCTGGTCTGGGGTCCGCAGCACGTGCAGATCTACAACGACGGCTACTGGCCGATCTGCGGGGCCAAGCACCCGTACTCGATGGGCCAGGACTTCCGGGAGTGCTGGGCGGCGCCGTGGCCGGTCATCGGTGAGGCGTACGCTTCGGCGTGCGCCGGCAAGACCGCCTACCTCGAGAACATGCGCATGTTCCTCGATCGCTACGGCTTCCTCGAAGAGACCTGGTTTACGTTCTCGTTCAGCCCGATCACCGACGAGTCGGGCCAGGTCGCCGGCCTGTTCCACCCGGTCACCGAGCTGACCAGCCAGTCGCTGTCCGAGCGCCGCACCAAGACCCTGCGCGATCTGGCCGCCGTCGCCGCGCGGACCCAGACCGCCCAGGAGGCGTTCGACGTCGCGGCAGCGCTGTTCAGCGAGTCGAACCTGGATCTGCCGTTCGTCCTTTTCTACCTGGTGGACGACAGCGGCCGGACGGCGCGGCTGGTGGCCCAGACCGGCCTGCCCGCGGGCACTCACGTAAGCCCCCGCGAGGTCGAGCTGCGCACCGGCGCCCCCTCGCCGTGGCCGCTCGCCGGGGTGGTGCGCGGCGG